>NZ_JANLOG010000011.1:0-42501 GCF_025466205.1 Pseudomonas sp. 13B_3.2_Bac1 | reverse complement strand
CCCGCTCCCACATTTGAATAGTGCGAAATCCGGCATCATTCGGCACACTGACGGTCTGACTTTTTACATCCCATCCTGACTGAGAGGAACGATCATGGTTCTGCGCTCGGAAATTCTGGTGAACAAAAACGTGCTACCGACCAAAGAACAAGCGCTGCCCGGCCGCGAAACCGCGATGACCCTGCCTGAAAAGCATTTCGTCTTCGAAGAAACCCCCTTGCTCGGCCCATTCTTTCAGGACGTCGACTTTGCGATCTTCGGTCTGGGTTGCTTCTGGGGGGCGGAGCGCCGCTTCTGGCAGCGCGAAGGCGTGGTCAGCACCGTGGTCGGCTACGCCGGCGGCTACACGCCGAACCCGACCTACGAAGAAGTCTGCTCGGGCCTGACCGGCCACGCCGAAGTGGTACTGGTGGTGTATGACAAGGCCAAAGTCAGCTACGAAGAGCTGCTGGCGATGTTCTGGGAACTGCATAACCCGACGCAGGGCATGCGTCAGGGCAACGACATCGGCACCCAGTACCGCTCGGTGATCTACGCGACCTCGCCCGAGCAACTGGACGCGGCGCTGAAGAGCAAAGCGGTGTATCAGGCTGAACTGTCGAAGGCTGGCCTGGGCGAAATCAGCACCGAGATCGAGCAGGCGCCGACCGTGTACTTTGCTGAGGCGTATCACCAGCAGTATCTGGCGAAGAATCCTGAAGGTTATTGCGGGATTGGCGGCACCGGCGTGTGCATGCCACCGAGCCTGGCGGGTAACTAAACCCTTAAAGCGAAAGATCGCAGCCTTCGGCAGCTCCTACAGGTCCGTGATTGTCCGCACATAAGTGGACGACACTGAATCCTGTAGGAGCTGCCGAAGGCTGCGATCTTTTGCTCTTGCCGTTGATCAGCTCTCGGCGATCAACCAATCCATCTGCCACCCGCCCTGGGTCTGCCCAAGCTTCTTCGACAACCACGGCAGCAGCTCACGCAATTCTTCCTCCAGCCCCCACGGCGGATTGGCAATCGCCATCCCCGATCCGTTCAGGCTGTTCGGCGTATCCAGCGGATGCACCAGCAGTTCCACGCGCAGCAACTTCGGCGCGCCGGTACCGGCCAGATCCTGATAGAAACGGCGCAACGCACGCTGATCCTTCACCGGATACCAGATCGCCGCCACGGTTTGGCGCATCCGGCCAATCGCTTCTTTCAGCGACGCCGCACACTTTTGCATCTCGTCGAGTTGCTCGAACGGCGGATCAATCAACATCACCGCGCGTTTCTCCTGCACCGGCAACATCGCCCGCGCCACATGCCAGCCCTCGCCCAGATGCACCTTGACCCGACGGTCGCCGGCCATGTTCTCTTTGAGCTGCACGCCGTCTTCCGGGTGCTTCTCGTTGAGCATCACCCGATCCTGCGGCCGGGTCAGACGCCGCGCCAGCTCCGGCGAACCCGGGTAGTAGCGCAACTGGCCATCCGGGTTCATCTCGTGCAGCACCTTCATGTAGTCGGCGGTCAGCGCCGGCAGATCCGGCTGATCCCACAAACGCGCGATGCCTTCCAGGTACTCGCCGGTACGGTTGGCTTGATCACCCTGCAGGTCATACAGACCGATGCCGGCGTGCGTATCGAGATAGGCAAACGGCTGCTCCTTGCGCGACATCAGCGCGATGAGGCGGGTCAAGGTCAGGTGTTTGAACACATCGGCGTGATTGCCGGCATGGAAGGCGTGACGATAATTCATGGCTGCTCCTGCGAAGGGCGCAAAGTTTACCTTTTACCGGGCGGCAAGTCAGGGGTTGGCGGCCGAGCGGACAAAAGCCGGCCCTCACCCTAACCCTCTCCCGGAGGGAGAGGGGACTGACGGTGGTGATCTTGCGAGTTACATCGACCTGAATGATCAGCGTGATCTCAGGCTTGGCCAACTGACGTTCACCACCGAAGGCGCAGGTCGGCGTACATCACCCAGACAACTCGGTCAGTCCCCTCTCCCTCTGGGAGAGGGCTAGGGTGAGGGGCTTTGCTTTTATGGCGTTAAACTGGCGAACCATGAACGACAGGAAGTCAAAAACTCATGCAATATCTGATCATCTGCTTATTCAGCCTGCTTAGCCCATACCTCGCCCTTGCCGACGAAACTCACATTGAACAGGCACGCCAGTCACTAAAAAACTACGGACTGAGCCACTGCATTCTGAAGCCATTCAACGAACGCTCCGCGCTGGAAAAAGACATCGCACTGTCCGCCAATGCCTATTCGTTCATGGGCAAAGGCATGCATACCATTTTGCAAAATGAAGACACGCTCCAGGTGCTGCACGATCCCTACAAAGAAACCCGAAACTACGTGTTGGCGGCTTACGAGCAGAAACCTTCAAACAGTAAATACTCGAATGAAAAAGTAGTGTTTTTTGGGTGCATGAAGGTCTACAACTCCGAGGCGTTCGACCGCTTTATCAAAACTCAGGATGCGTATATCGCTGATTGAGCCAAAGTCCAAAGATCGCAGCCTTCGGCAGCTCCTACACAGGATTGGCGTCCCCCCCTGTAGGAGCTGCCGAAGGCTGCGATCTTTTGCTCTTTTTTCAGGCCGGCATCGCGCTCAAGCGTTTGCCGATGACATCCAGCACATCGCAACCGTCACGCAGTGGAATGGCGCAGAGCATGGCGAAGTCGCTGAGGATGATCGAGTCGCACTCGACCGAGCCGCGCATGCACATGTTTTCCAGCACTTGAATCACGGCGCGGATGCGGTGGTTGGCCGCGTCCATTAGGATGTCGAGGGGGACTTGGGTATCGACGAACAGGGTGGGCATGTCGCTGCAGTTGCCGGTCAGGGCCATGAAGCGGTTGTCGGGATGGGGGATGATTTTTTCGTAGGGTGGGTCGGGTTTAAGCATCGTCATATTTTCTACCATGGATGTGAAAATGAACTGCCTCGCTCCTTCCTACGGGATCGGGTGGCAGCTGTGCGCGGGAGTAGGAACCGACCCATGGAATTCGGCCACGCCAAAGCGTGCCCCGCACACAGCCGCCGCTAAAGATATTGCTGGCACAAGTTACATGTCGCAATTAAATCAACAGCGCTGATGCACCATAGGTAACGGGTTCCTACACCCTGTCACCACTCTCGCGGTGACAACGAAAAGACTATCCCTGCTACCCAACGCCCACCAGTTCATGAAATCCGCCGCAACTCGCGGGAAATTTCCGAAGCCTTCGCCCAGAAATTTCACTCTGCTTCGTCTTGCAAATACGCCAATAACGCCGATTGCGACGATTCTTCCGACGCTGAAACCTGAAAAAACTGCCGAACCTTGCAGCGCAACACAGCCTCGGGAAACGCCTCATGCAGCGCCGGATGCTCCTCGCTCAGCCACTGCAGCGCATTGCCGATCCGTACTGCATTCCCTGCTGAAGCCAGTACAGACTCAGGCACCTTCCACCAGGGAAACACCCGCCCTGAAACCTGCGCCCTGCCCCCGATATCCACGGCCTGTCCATTGATCAAGCCGCGCGAGATCACTGGCATCAACTGCGCCGATTGCACTTGATCGGACTGCAGGATCGGCAACAAAAACCGCCCATCCCAGAAGCGAAAAAACACCGCTGCGCCGTCCGGCATCAGCACTTGAGTCAGGCTGCGAAAGTGCTCAACTACCACCTCCAGGCTCGCCGAGGACACCGCCAACCACCCCCAGTCGCGAGACTCGGTAGAGGCCACCCAATCGAGAAACTCACTGTCCGCCGCGACAATTCCCACGAAGGGCATCACCGCGTCCCACTCGGCGTAGATCGTGTCCGCCCAGATCGGGCTCGGTGCAACCAACGGAGGCCTGGCGTCGCTGGCGTTACTCAAGACCGCGAACAGTTGTTCCGAAGATTTCAGCGGTTCACGCGCCAGCCATGAAGGCGTGAGGCACTCAGGCTGCACAGACACCGTCCTTGCAGCGCTCGCACTCTTCGCAGAATGGTGCATCACCTTTAAAGCTCATGATTTGCGCAGCAGTGAGCATGGCCGCTGGTGCGGCTGCGAGTTTTGCCGGCAATCCCGGCACTCCCGGCGCTGCACTCATCGCCGCCATTGGCGCCCCACCCACAACAATTGGCACGCTACTGAAAATCCCGCCGGGGCCGATGCTGATCCACTGTCCGCCCGCCTGAATCGTCGCGCTCGCGCCGCCGTCGATCACCACTTGCTGGCCGGCGCTGAGGTGGACTTGTCCGCTGGCACTGGTGGCCTGATTGCTCACGCGAATATGCCGATCACCGACCACCGTCAGGTGATCATCCTGTTTCACTTCGGTCTGGCGCTGACCGTGGGTAATGCGCTGCTCGTCAGCCTTGAGTTCATGGCTGGCAAGTCCGGTGACGACAATGCTGCGCTGGTTGTCGACCTGAACCTGTTGGTCGTGCAGTACATGCTGAGTCCAGTTGCGCTGGGCGCGCAGATAGATTTCTTCGGCGCCCTTTTTGTCCTCGATGCGCAGCTCGTTGTAACCGCCAGCACCGGGGCTGCTCTGGCTGCGGAAGATGCTGCGGGTCTGGTCGGCGGGCAGGTCCAACGGCAGCGGAGTTGCGGCGTTTGGCAGGCAACCCATCACCAATGGTTTATCGGCATCGGCGTCGATGAAACCGACCAGCACTTCCATGCCGACCCTTGGGATCAGCACGCTGCCGTAATGGTCATGCGCCCAACCCGTGGCGACGCGCAGCCAGCAACTGGAATGCTCGTTGAGCTCGCCGTCACGATCCCAGGCCAGTTGCACCTTGACCCGGCCATATTCATCGCAGTGGATTTCCGTGTCTTGCGGCCCGGTGACCACGGCCGGTTGATAGCCAGGCATGCGCGGTTTTTCCGGCCCCAACGCCGGGCGAAAGAATACCTCCCACGGCGTGGCAAGAAAGGTATTACGGTAACCCTGGAATTCTTCCCCGTCGCTGGTGACCGATTCCTCCAGCACTTGCGGTTGTCGCCCACGGTGCTCGATGGCGGTGAGCAGCCACAGGTCATTCCAGTCCTGGCGCGGATGCTCGCTCAGTTGCAGGAAATGTCCGCAAACCAGTGCGGATGCGTCGCTGATGCCCTCAGCCTGACGGTAGTCGGCGACATGCCTTTCCAGCGTACGTTGCGCCAGTTGCCTGCCGGTTTCTCGATCGTTGAATTGGCCGGGAAAGTGATAGTCCTCGAGCACCGGGCGCTGCTCACTGTCGCTGCGGCTTTGCAGTTGCAGTCGCGGCTTTTCGAAGTTGTAGTCGCGCCGGGTGACCACGCTGGTGCGAGTCTCCACCCGGACGTTGAAGCGCTTGATGGCCGGCGCCGTCGACGCCATGCCGCTGCCCGGCAAATACAGCGTCGGCTCGGCCAGGCGCGGGAACACCGTTTGATCGTCGCCGAACACCAGCACATGTCCATCCGGGCTGTGCTGAAAGTGGTAATGAATACCCACCTCGGCACACAGCCGCTGAATGAACGCCAGATCGCTCTCGGCGTACTGCACACAATATTCACGCACCGGGTAATCGCTGCCGAGGCGGAACTCGAAGGCATCGCGCAGGATTGCGTGATCCTTGAGGATCTGCGCGACGATCTGCGGAACCGTCTGATGCTGAAAAATCCGCTGGTTGATACGGTGACCGAGGTAGGTCAGACGCGGCACCAGGCTCAGGTGATAGCGCGTCAGACGTTTCCCGGAATCGCCCTGCCCGACCCGATAAATCTGACCGTGAATACCACTGCCATCGGCATCGAAGCCAAGAAACGCCTGACAGTGCAGCAGACTTTCGAGATCCAGATCGGGGCGCTCACTGACCAGTTCCAGCTCGAAACGAAAGGGTTGGCTGATGGCTTCCTTGCCCGTGAACTCAAGGACTTTGAGGTCATGCTGGGCGCCTTCGAGGGTCAACGTAAAACGCGGTTGATTGGCAGGCGCGAACATCCGATGTCTCTCTGCAGAATGAGGGCGGGCGATTCTGCATGAGGGGCAAGGGGTGTTGGTTGGGTGACGGGAAAATCAGATTTGCCCTACTTTTACTGGCGAAAAAGCCTTCGCAAATCGGTGTATCCGACTACAGACAACCCTCTCAAAATCACCACCGAACAACTGTGGGAGCGGGCTTGCTCGCGAAAGGGCCGTGCCAGTCGACATTGATTTCATTTGACCCACCGCATTCGCGAGCAAGCCCGCTCCCACAGGGGATCTATGCTGAGTCAGGGATATTGCAGGCAAAAAAAACGGCCCGCTTCCTTTTAGGAAGCGGGCCGTTTTCCTGTGAGCCGCAGCTCAGTGCATCACTTGTTCAGGTGGAAATCCTTTTCCGCTGCCTGGAAGCGCTGCACCATGCCAGCGGTCGGCGCGCCGAGCTTGCTGACGATGTAGATCGCCAGGCTGGCGAAGATGAAGCCCGGGATGATTTCGTACAGCCCCATCACCTCGAAATGCTTCCACACCACCACGGTGATGGCGCCGACCAGAATGCCGGCCAGCGCGCCGTTGCGGGTCATGTCTTTCCAGATCACCGAGATCAGCACCACTGGACCGAACGCGGCACCGAAACCGGCCCAGGCGTAGGACACCAGGCCCAGCACGCGGTTTTCCGGGTTGGCGGCCATGGCGATAGCAATCAGCGCCACCAGCAACACCATCGCGCGGCCGACCCAGACCAGCTCAACCTGGGAGGCAGATTTGCGCAGGAAGGTTTTGTAGAAGTCTTCGGTGAGGGCGCTCGAGCACACCAGCAGCTGGCAGCTCAAGGTGCTCATCACAGCCGCGAGAATCGCCGACAGCAAGACACCGGCCACCCACGGGTTGAAGAGGATTTTCGCCAGTTCGATGAACACCCGCTCGTGGTTCTCGGTCACCGGACCGGCCACTTCCGGATGCGCCGAAAAGTAGGCGATGCCGAAGAAGCCCACGGCGACGGTGCCGCCCAGGCACAGGATCATCCAGGTCATGGAGATGCGACGGGCGTTGGCAATCGACTTCACCGAGTCAGCGGCCATGAAACGCGCAAGGATGTGCGGCTGACCGAAGTAACCCAGACCCCAGCCCATCAGCGAGATGATGCCGATGAAGGTGGTGCCCTTGAGCATGTCGAAGTTGCTCGGGTCCTGAGCTTCGATAGCGAGGAACGTGGTATCGACGCCGCCGGTGGCCAGCAGCACGATGATCGGCGTCAGCAGCAGCGCGAAAATCATCAACGTGGCTTGTACGGTATCGGTCCAGCTCACCGCGAGGAAACCGCCGACGAAGGTGTAGGCAATCGTCGCCGCAGCACCGGCCCACAGCGCCGTCTCGTAGGACATGCCGAAGGTGCTTTCGAACAGACGGGCGCCGGCCACGATGCCGGATGCGCAGTAAATGGTGAAGAACACCAGAATCACGATCGCCGAGATGATGCGCAGCAGACCGCTTTTGTCTTCGAAACGGCTGGAAAAGTAGTCCGGCAGGGTCAGGGCATCGCCGTTGTGCTCGGTCTGCACGCGCAGACGGCCGGCGACAAACAGCCAGTTCAGGTAGGCGCCGACGATCAGGCCGATGGCGATCCAGCTTTCCGACAGACCGGACATGTAGATGGCACCCGGCAGGCCCATCAGCAACCAGCCGCTCATGTCGGAAGCACCGGCGGACAGAGCCGTCACGACGCTGCCCAGGCTGCGGCCGCCAAGAATGTAATCGGAAAGGTTGTTGGTGGAGCGATAGGCCATGAAGCCGATCAGCACCATTGCTGCGATGTAGATCACGAAGGTGATCAGTGTTGGATTGCTTACGCTCATTAAGTTACGCCCTGGCTTTGTTTTTATGTTGCAGCGGTGATTGATCGTCCACAAACGACGACGTTTGGCAGACGAAACGGGATCCCGCGCATTTAGGACTGATGTTTCCCCAGGAAAGCCACCAGCCGATGCACCGGGTATTCCCGGTTGCACCTTGGGCGCGAATGCTATGCAACAAAGCAAAAAAGGTGCAACCAGTTTCTGGCAATTAAGTTGCACCTAGTCGGATATACCGAT
Organism: Pseudomonas sp. 13B_3.2_Bac1; assembly: GCF_025466205.1. Classification (NCBI taxonomy): domain Bacteria; kingdom Pseudomonadati; phylum Pseudomonadota; class Gammaproteobacteria; order Pseudomonadales; family Pseudomonadaceae; genus Pseudomonas; species Pseudomonas sp. 13B_3.2_Bac1. Next base: position 34,505 of record NZ_JANLOG010000011.1, on the reverse strand, counting down.
AAATACACGGTTTTTGCTCCCTTTTAGCGCAGTCCAGGGGCTTCGCTAGAAGCAAAAGCACCAAGCCAGAGCGGCACTTCAGTACCAGAAAATAATTCCTGACGAAGCGTTTATTTTTCCGACAAAAAAAGGGTTGCACCCGGTTGCACCTCACTCAGCGCACGGCTAATCTTGCCGCCAGCTGATGCCACGCAACTGTGGCAACCATGAGGATAAAAATATGGCTACCACCACCCTTGGGGTCAAACTCGATGACCCGACCCGCGAGCGCCTGAAGGCTGCCGCGACCTCGATTGATCGCACCCCGCACTGGCTGATCAAGCAGGCAATTTTCAATTACCTGGAAAAACTCGAGGGTGGTGCAACCCTGACCGAGCTGAACGGTTTGACCACCAAGGACGCCGAAGACGCCGGTGAAGTCCAGAACGATCACGCCCACCAGTGCTTCCTCGAATTCGCTGAAAGCATCCTGCCGCAATCGGTACTGCGCGCTTCGATCACCGCCGCTTACCGTCGCCCAGAGCCGGAAGTGGTGCCGATGCTGATCGAGCAGGCGCGCCTGCCGGCACCGATGGCCGAAGCCACCAACAAACTCGCCGCGTCGATTGCGGAAAAACTGCGTAACCAGAAAAGTGCCGGCGGTCGTGCAGGCATTGTTCAGGGCCTGCTGCAGGAGTTTTCCCTGTCGTCCCAGGAAGGCGTGGCCCTGATGTGCCTGGCCGAAGCGCTGCTGCGCATCCCGGACAAGGGCACTCGCGATGCACTGATCCGCGACAAGATCAGCACCGGCAACTGGCAGCCGCACCTGGGCAACAGCCCGTCGTTGTTCGTCAACGCCGCGACCTGGGGTCTGCTGCTGACCGGCAAACTGGTGTCGACCCACAACGAAGCCGGCCTGACTTCGTCGCTGAGCCGGATCATCGGCAAGAGCGGCGAGCCGATGATCCGCAAGGGCGTCGACATGGCCATGCGCCTGATGGGCGAGCAGTTCGTCACCGGCGAAACCATCGCCGAAGCACTGGCCAACGCGAGCAAGTTCGAAGCCAAGGGCTTCCGTTATTCCTACGACATGCTCGGTGAAGCGGCGCTGACCGAACACGACGCGCAGAAGTACCTGGCGTCGTACGAACAAGCCATCCACTCGATCGGCAAAGCCTCCCACGGTCGTGGGATTTATGAAGGCCCGGGCATTTCCATCAAGCTCTCGGCCCTGCACCCGCGTTACAGCCGTGCGCAGTACGAGCGCGTGATGGATGAGCTGTACCCGCGCCTGCTGTCGCTGACCCTGCTGGCCAAGCAATACGACATCGGCCTGAACATCGACGCCGAAGAAGCCGACCGCCTGGAGCTGTCGCTGGATCTGCTCGAGCGCCTGTGCTTCGAGCCGCAACTGACCGGCTGGAACGGCATCGGTTTCGTGATTCAGGCTTATCAGAAGCGTTGCCCGTACGTGATCGACTACGTGATCGATCTGGCCCGCCGCAGCCGTCATCGCCTGATGATCCGTCTGGTGAAAGGCGCGTACTGGGACAGCGAAATCAAGCGCGCCCAGGTCGAAGGCCTGGAAGGCTATCCGGTCTACACCCGCAAGGTGTACACCGACGTTTCCTACATTGCCTGCGCCCGCAAACTGCTGGCGGTGCCGGAAGTCATCTACCCGCAGTTCGCCACGCACAACGCCCACACCCTGTCGGCGATTTATCACATTGCCGGTCAGAACTATTACCCGGGCCAGTACGAATTCCAGTGCCTGCACGGCATGGGCGAACCGCTTTACGAGCAGGTTGTCGGCAAAGTGTCCGAAGGCAAGCTGAACCGTCCGTGCCGCGTGTACGCACCGGTCGGTACTCACGAAACCCTGTTGGCGTACCTGGTACGACGTCTGCTGGAAAACGGCGCCAACACTTCGTTCGTCAACCGCATCGCCGACCAGTCGATTTCGATTCAGGAACTGGTGGCCGATCCGGTGGCCCAGATCGAGCAGATGGCGACCGTGGAAGGTGGTTTCGGCCTGCCGCACCCACGCATTCCGCTGCCGCGTGACCTGTATGGCTCCGAGCGCGCCAACTCCAGCGGCATCGACATGGCCAACGAACATCGTCTGGCCTCGCTGTCCTGCGCCCTGCTCGCCACCGCGCACAATGACTGGAAAGCCGCGCCGATGCTCGGTTGCGCTTCCAGCAACGAAGCGCCGGCACCGGTGCTGAACCCGGCAGATCACCGCGATGTGGTCGGTCACGTGCAGGAAGCCACCGTCGAAGATGTCAACAACGCGATCCAGTGCGCCCTTAACGCCGCACCGATCTGGCAGGCCACCCCGCCGGCCGAGCGCGCGGCGATTCTGGAGCGTGCCGCTGACTTGATGGAAGGCGAGATCCAGCCACTGATGGGCCTGCTGGCCCGTGAAGCCGGCAAGACCTTCGCCAACGCCATTGCTGAAGTGCGTGAAGCGGTCGACTTCCTGCGTTACTACGCAGTGCAGGCGCGCAACGATTTCAGCAATGACGCCCACCGCCCACTGGGCCCGGTGGTGTGCATCAGCCCGTGGAACTTCCCGCTGGCCATCTTCAGTGGTCAGGTCGCTGCCGCACTGGCCGCCGGTAACCCGGTCCTGGCCAAACCGGCAGAGCAGACTCCGCTGGTCGCCGCGCAAGCCGTGCGCCTGCTGCTGGAAGCCGGGATTCCCGAAGGCGTGCTGCAACTGCTGCCGGGTCGCGGTGAAACCGTCGGTGCCGGTCTGGTCGGTGATGAGCGCGTCAAAGGCGTGATGTTCACCGGCTCCACCGAAGTCGCGCGCCTGCTGCAACGCAATATCGCGGGTCGCCTCGACAGCCAGGGCCGTCCGATTCCGCTGATCGCCGAAACCGGCGGGCAGAACGCGATGATCGTCGATTCTTCGGCGCTGACCGAACAAGTGGTGATCGACGTGGTGTCCTCGGCCTTCGACAGCGCCGGTCAGCGTTGCTCGGCACTGCGCGTACTGTGCTTGCAGGAAGATTCCGCCGACCGCGTCATCGAAATGCTCAAAGGCGCGATGGCGGAAAGCCGTCTCGGCAACCCTGAGCGTCTGTCCGTGGACATTGGCCCGGTGATCGACGCCGAAGCCAAGGCCGGTATCGACAAGCACATCCAGGCCATGCGCGATAAAGGTCGCAGCGTGTACCAGGTGGCTATCGCCGACAGCGAAGAAGTCAAACGCGGCACCTTCGTCATGCCGACCCTGATCGAACTGGAAAGCTTCGACGAGCTGCAACGCGAGATCTTCGGCCCGGTGCTGCACGTGGTGCGCTACAAGCGCAAGGACATCGACCAGTTGATCGGCCAGATCAATGCCTCCGGTTATGGCCTGACCCTCGGCGTGCACACCCGCATCGACGAGACCATCGCCAAGGTGATCGACAACGTCAACGCCGGTAACGTCTACGTCAACCGCAACATCGTCGGTGCCGTGGTCGGCGTGCAGCCATTCGGCGGCGAAGGCCTGTCTGGGACTGGCCCGAAAGCCGGTGGTCCGCTGTACCTGTACCGCTTGCTGTCGACCCGTCCTACTGACGCGATCGAACAATCCTTCGCTCGCGGTGATGCAGCCGTCGCCCCGGACGTGCGTCTGCGTGATGCCATGAGCAAACCGCTGAACGCCTTCAAGGCCTGGGCCGAGAGCAACCAGTACGCCGAACTGAGCACCCTGTGCGTGCAGTACGCCGCGCAATCGCAAAGCGGCATCACCCGCGTGCTGGCCGGCCCGACCGGCGAGAAGAACAGCTACGCGATCCTGCCGCGTGAACACGTGCTGTGCCTGGCGGACGTCGAAGGCGATCTGCTGACCCAACTGGCGGCGGTATTGGCTGTCGGCGGTTCGGCGGTATGGCCGGAATCCGACATCAGCAAGGCCCTGTTCGCACGCCTGCCGAAGGAAGTTCAGGCGCGGATCAAACGGGTTGCCGACTGGCACAAGGATGAAGTGGTGTTTGATGCGGTGCTGCATCACGGCCATTCCGACCAGTTGCGTGGTGTCTGCCAGCAGATTGCCAAACGTGCCGGTGCGATCGTTGGCGTTCAGGGCTTGTCCCAGGGCGAGACCAACATCGCGCTGGAGCGTCTGGTGATCGAGCGGGCGTTGAGCGTCAACACCGCGGCGGCGGGGGGTAATGCGAGCTTGATGACCATCGGTTAAACCCGAGAAGTCAGGCAACCGCGATGGTTGCCTGACAATCAAATCCCAATGTGGGAGCGGGCTTGCTCGCGAAGGCGTTGTGTCAGTCGACATCTCCAGTGACTGATCCACCGCATTCGCGAGCAAGCCCGCTCCCACAGTTGTTTTGGGGTGTTTGTTAAGTCGGTGCTCGGCCCTGACATCACCGTTATCAATCATCGTATTCAGCCTTTATCAGCAAGCCTAGACTCGGCCCAACCCCCATTTTCAGGTAGGCCGCCATGTCCGAGACGCTGCTCAGTTCCCGCAATCTGGCTTTCGAGCTGTACGAAGTCCTCGATGCCGAGGGCCTGACCCGGCGTGAGCGCTTTGCCGAGCACAACCGCGAGACCTTTGACGCGGCCATCGGCACCGCGCGCAGCATTGCCGAGAAATACTTCGCGCCGCACAACCGCAAGGGCGACGAGAACGAGCCGCGCTACGAGAACGGCCAGGCGATTCTGATTCCCGAAGTCAAACCGGCGGTGGACGCGTTCCTCGAGGCGGGTTTCCTCAATGCCGCACGAAGCTTCGAAGCCGGTGGCATGCAACTGCCGACGCTGCTGTCGCAAGCCTGCTTTGCCCACTTTCAATCAGCGAACGCGGCGACCACGTCCTACCCGTTCCTGACCATGGGCGCGGCCAACCTGATCGAAAGTTTTGGCAGCGACGAGCAGAAACAGCGTTTCCTGCAACCGATGATCGACGGCCGCTTCTTCGGCACCATGGCCCTGACCGAACCGCACGCCGGCTCGTCGCTGTCGGATATTCGTACCCGCGCCGAGCCGGCGTCTGACGGTACTTATCGGCTCAAGGGCAACAAGATCTTCATTTCCGGCGGCGATCACCCGCTGTCGGAAAACATCGTGCACATGGTCCTGGCCAAGCTGCCGGACGCGCCGCCGGGGGTGAAGGGGATTTCGCTGTTCATCGTGCCGAAGTTTCTGGTCAACGATGACGGCAGCCTCGGCCAACGCAACGATGTGCTGCTGGCCGGGCTGTTCCACAAGATGGGCTGGCGCGGCACCACTTCCACCGCGCTGAACTTCGGCGATAACGGCGAGTGCGTCGGCTATCTGGTGGGCAAGCCGCATCACGGCTTGAGCTACATGTTCCAAATGATGAACGAGGCGCGGATCGGCGTCGGCATGGGTGCGGTGATGCTCGGCTACGCCGGTTACCTGTACTCGCTGGAGTACGCCCGCGAACGCCCGCAAGGCCGAGTGCCAGACAGCAAGGACCCGAGCACCGCGCCGGTAGCGATCATTCAGCACGCGGACGTCAGACGCATGCTGCTGACGCAAAAATCCTACGTCGAAGGGGCCTTTGACCTCGGTCTGTATGCGGCACGGCTGTTCGATGACACCACAACACTGGAGAACGAAGCCGAGCGAAAACAGGCGCATGAACTGCTGGACTTGCTGACGCCGATCGTCAAATCCTGGCCGTCGGAGTTCTGCCTGAAGGCCAACGAACTGGCGATCCAGATTCTCGGCGGCCATGGCTACACCCGCGAATACCCGGTCGAGCAGTATTACCGCGACAACCGCCTGAACCCGATCCACGAAGGCACCCACGGCATTCAGTCGCTGGACTTGCTCGGGCGCAAACTGGCGCAGAACGGCGGAGCCGGGCTCAAGCAACTGATCCGCCTGATCGCCAACACGGCTGAGCGCGCGACCGCGTACGAATCGTTGACCGCACTGCGTGAGCCACTGGAGCAATTGGTGGCTCGCCTGCAAACAGTCACCATCGGCCTGCTGACCGATCTGGCGCAGGGCAAGGTCAACAGCAGCCTGGCAAATTCGGCGCTGTACCTGAAAGTATTCGGGCACACGGTGATTGGCTGGCGCTGGCTGGAGCAGGCGATTCGCGCGGAGGAAGGCTTGGCCAAGGGCAATGCGGCGGATGTCGACTTCTATAAGGGCAAGTTGCAGGCGGCGCGGTACTTCCTGACATGGGAAGTGCCGGGTTGCCAGCATGAGCTGGCGTTGCTGGAGGTGCGGGATGATACGTGTCTGGCGATGCAGGATGGGTGGTTCTGATCCGGATTTTTTGTCGCTGCTGATGCCGTCTTCGCGGGCAAGCCCGCTCCCACAGGTTTATCTGGTGTACATGAGTTTTGGGTACGACACGGACACTGTGGGAGCGGGCTTGCCCGCGAAGAGGCCCGAACTGACAACACATCAGCTCAACTTGAACCCACCCATCTGCCTTGCCAGATCATCCGCCAGCTTCTGCAACATCTGACAATCCTCGCGACACGCCCGAACCTCACCCGCCGTGGCCCGGGCCAGATCGGAAATCCCCTGCACATTGCGGTTGATCTCCTCGGTCACTGCCGACTGCTCTTCCGTGGCCGTGGCCACTTGATGGTTCATGTCGCTGATACGCTCGACCTGCCCGGTAATCGCGGTCAACGACGCGCCGGTACGCTGGCTCGATTCAACCCCGGTGCCGGTCGCCGCTTGCCCGGTGCGCATCGATGACACCGCGTTTTCTGCGCCTTGTTTGAGGCTGCCGATCATCTGCTGAATCTCGTCGGTGGACGCCTGCGTTCTGCGCGCCAAGGTGCGCACTTCATCCGCCACCACGGCGAACCCACGGCCCATATCACCCGCGCGCGCCGCTTCAATCGCCGCGTTGAGCGCCAGCAAGTTGGTCTGCTCGGACACGCCGCGAATCACCGCCAGCACCGAGTCGATCGACGCCACCTGATGCGCCAGCTCACCCACCGCGCCCGCCGCCACGCCAATCTCATCGGACATGCTTTCGATATGGCGGATCGAGCCACCGACCACTTCCCGCGCCTGCATTGCTTCATCGCGAGCAGTTTGTGAAGCCAGCGCGGCGTTGCCGGCGTTCTGCGCGATTTCCTGCACGGTCAGGCCCATCTCATGCACCGCCGTGGCGACCATGTCGGTCATTTCCTGCTGGCGCCCGGAGCGTTCGGCGGTGTTCTCCACCACTTTCGCCACTTGGCCGACTGCTGTGCGCAGACGCTCGCTGGTGGTCAGCACTTCGCCGATCATCCCGCGCTGGCTGTCGAGGAAGCGGTTGAAGCCTCGGGCCAGATCACCCAGTTCATCGGCGCGGCTGGAATCTAACCGATGGGTCAAATCTCCACCGCCGCTACCGATTGCTACCAGCGCGGCTGTTACCTGACGAATCGGTCGCACCAGCCCTTGGGCCAGCCACACCACCAGCGCCAGGCACACCAGTGCCACCGCCAGACCGATGCCGCCGCTCATCCACATCGCTTTGCGGGCTTCGGCGTAGATCTGCGCCTGCGGCACTTCGGCCACCAGCGTCCAGCCCAGATCGCGCAGCGGCAGGCTGAAGGCGAGGAAGTCTTCGCCATCGCGCTGGAAGGAACTGTTAGCGGCGACTTTTTGACCCATGACCGCTTGCGCCGCCGACGCACCGATCTGCTCCGTGAGGGTGCGCTTGCCACTGAATTGCGCCTCGGGATGGACCTGGATCAAACCGTCGGAACGCACGAGATAGACCTTGCCGCGCTCGCCAAAGCTGAAGTTGTGGATCAGCTCCGACAGCTCTTTCATGCTCAGACCCAGCCCCGCGACGCCGACCACTTTGCCGGCCTGCTCGACCTTCAAGTCGATGAACAGCGCCAATTCTCCGGTGGCGCCATCGTTGTCGATGTTCAGAGTGCGCGGCTGGTTGCTGTCGAGGAAGGCATAGAACCAGGCATCGGCCGGTTTGGCCCGGCTGAGGGTGCGATCCAGGCCCTTTTCAGTGATGTAGTGATTGGATTCGGTGCCAATGATCAACGCGGTGAAAGCTTTATGTTCGGCGCGGATGCCTTCCAGATACTGCGCGAAGGCCGCCGTTTTGCTGCTGTCTTCACCCGAGGCCAGCCAGTCGCGCACCATGCTGTTGCTGGCGATGTCTTTGGCGGCGGTCAGGGGCTGGACGAGGATGCGTTCGATGTCATTGCGCGTCGCTTCGATGCTCGACGGCAGCGCTTGTTCGACCAGATAGCTCTGGGCGAGGCGGTTGACCACCAGGGTATAAATGCCAACCACGATCAGGATGCTGACCAGCAGGGCGGTGCCCATGCTGAGAATCAGCTGCCATTGAATACTGCGTCGCCACAACTGCATGGAGCACCCCCAAAGAATAAGTGGCCGAAACAATGCAACAGCCGTGCCGATTGTATACAACCCAATCGACAATCTATTCTTTGGTTGTGCGCAACCCCATCAGCCCTGATTGATGGTCTTGGCGATGGTTTCGACCGTGGCGCTGACTTGCTCTTGGTAACGGTCGAGTTCTTCCTGGTGCTGCTTCTTCATTTCGATCTGCTGCGAGCACAGGTTCATCGCGGCCAGCACCAGCAAGCGGTCACCGATCAGCGTCGGGTATTTGCGTTTGGTGTCGGCCAGTGCAGCCTTGAGCATCAGTGCGGCATCCAGCAGGGTCTGTTCTTCCCCGGCCGGTGCCTTGATCGAATAGTCCTCCCCGAGAATGGAGATGACTTTTACCCCTGCGGTGCCGTGGTTCATGCGCTGACAGGACCTGCGTTGACGCGATCAACCAGGGCCTGGATGCGCGCTGCGGTGGCGCCGTGCTTCTCTTCCTGTTCCATCAGGCTCAGTTGCAGGCTTTCGTTTTCATCCTTGGCCTGGGCCAGTTCCGTGGACAGGGTCTGGTTGGTTTGCGTGAGGGTCTGGTTCTGTTGCACCAGGTCGCTGACGAGCTGTTCCAATTGGCTGAGGGATGCTTCCAACATTTTGATCTTCCAAGCGTTTTTCAAAGGGCGCGTACGATAAAGAAAAGTCACTGCGGATGCCAGGGTTATACCGGCGCAAGGCCTTGATTTTCCTGGTGGCCGACCGTTCTCGCGAGTTTAAAAGACTGTGATCTGCCGATCTGGTTCCTGCACTTCGTCGCTCAGGCCCATATGCGACAAATACGCACAGTGCCTCAAGACTTTAGTCGTATGACCGATAAGTCATCCATACAGCAGTCTCAGCCCGCATGGATGCGGCCCTTTTTGGTATCCGCGCCATGTCCCTTCGCAACATGAATATCGCCCCCCGGGCGTTCACCGGTTTCGCCCTGATCGGCGGCCTGATGCTGATTCTTGGTGTATTCGCCTTGAACCAGATGAGCAAAATCCGCGGCGCCGCCGAGGACATCACCAACAGCAGTGTGCCGAGCATCAAGAACCTCGACGAGTTCACCCAGCTGACCTTGCGCCTGCGGGTGCTCTCGTATCGCTTGCTGGTCAACCGCGAGCCGGACGTGCAACAGAAGACCATGGAACTGCTGGACACCCGCAACCAGCAGATCCGCGCAGCCCAATCGGCCTATGAACCGTTGATCAGCGGCCCGCAGGAACGCGCGGCCTACGATCAATATGTGCAGTTGCTGGGCCAGTACCGCCAGATCGAAGACCGGATGAAGAGCCTGTCGCGCAACAATCAGGTGGACGAGTTGCGCAACCTGCTCAACACCGAGTTGCTGAACAACTCCGAAGCGATGAACACCGTGCTCAACCGCCTGATGCAGATCAACGGCGAGCAGATCAGCCAGACCAATCAAGAGGCGGTCGACCAGTATTCCTCGGCGTTCAATCTGGTGGTCACCCTGCTGGTCGTGGCGACCGGCCTGACCTTCCTGTTCGCCTGGCTGCTGACCGTCAGCATCACCAAGCCGATTTCCAAAGCGCTGGACGCGGCGGAAACCATCGCCGAAGGCAACCTGACCCAGCCGATCCACGTCGACGGCACCGACGAAGCCGGGCGTCTGCTGGCGGCCATGGCCAAGATGCAATCGAAGTTGCGCGACACCTTGCAGCGCATCTCCGGCTCGGCGACCCAACTGGCGTCTGCGGCGGAAGAACTGAACAGTGTCACCGACGAAAGCGCCCGTGGCCTGACCCAGCAGAACAACGAAATCGAACAGGCCGCCACCGCTGTCAACGAAATGACCAGCGCCGTGGAAGAAGTCGCGCGCAATGCGGTGAGCACTTCGGAAGCCTCGAAGAACGCCACCACTTCGGCCGGCGATGGCCGTGACCTGGTACAGGAAACCGTCAGCGCCATCGAACGCATGAGCGCCGATGTGCAGAGCACCGCGACCCTGATCGGCGATCTGGCGAATGAATCCCGCGACATCGGTAAGGTGCTGGATGTGATTCGTGGTCTGGCGGATCAGACCAACCTGCTGGCCCTGAACGCGGCGATTGAAGCGGCGCGTGCCGGTGAAGCCGGGCGTGGTTTTGCCGTTGTGGCCGACGAGGTTCGTGCCCTGGCGCATCGCACCCAGCAGTCGACCAGCGAAATCGAACGCATGATCGGCAGCATCCAGAGCGGCACCGAACACGCCGTGGACTCGATGCGCAACAGCACCGAGCGCGCCGAGTCGACGCTGAATATTGCCCGTGGTGCCGGGATGTCGCTGGACACCATCAACACCGCGATCGTCGAGATCAACGAGCGCAACCTGGTGATCGCCAGCGCCGCCGAAGAGCAGGCGCAAGTGGCCCGCGAAGTCGATCGCAACCTGGTGAACATCCGCGACCTCTCGGTGCAATCGGCCACCGGCGCGAATCAGACCAGTGCGGCGAGCAACGAGCTGTCGCGCCTGGCGCTGGATCTGAACAACATGGTCGGGCGTTTCAGCCTGTAAATTTTCAGATCAAGGTCAAAAGCCCCTCACCCCAGCCCTCTCCCAGAGGGAGAGGGGGAAAGGGAGCACATTGGGGGCTTTGCAGATTTTGAGTTCGGCTCGATATTGCAGGTCGGTGTAACTTGAACAAACCCCGCGGTCGGTCCCCTCTCCCTCCGGGAGAGGGCTAGGGTGAGGGTAGCGATCCCCAGCCGAACCCATACCTCAAATCCCATAGCGTAAAAAGCTTTTTGACAGCATCACATTTCAACAGGTTAGAATCGCTGGCACGCAGACTGCATGGTCAGTTTGTGCCCGTCTTTACGCTTCTGGAGTACTGCCTTTGAATGCGACGACCATCAACAGCCTGTTCTTGATCGGCGCGTTGCTGGTAGGTGCGAGCATTCTTGTCAGCTCACTTTCCTCCCGTCTCGGCATCCCCATTCTGGTGATCATCCTCGCGGTCGGCATGACCGCCGGGGTCGATGGCGGCGGGATCATTTTCGATAACTACCCGACGGCCTATCTGGTCGGCAACCTCGCACTGGCGGTGATCCTGCTCGACGGTGGCTTGCGTACCCGGGTTTCGAGTTTCCGTGTGGCCTTGTGGCCGGCGCTGTCGCTGGCGACGGTCGGGGTGTTGATCACCACCGGGCTGACCGGCATGGCCGCCGCGTGGCTGTTCGACCTGAACCTGATTCAGGGCCTGCTGATCGGCGCCATCGTCGGCTCTACGGACGCCGCCGCGGTGTTCTCGCTGCTCGGCGGCAAGGGCCTCAACGAACGGGTGACCGCCAGCCTGGAAATCGAATCCGGCAGCAACGACCCGATGGCGGTGTTCCTCACCGTGACCCTGATCGACATGCTCGCCAGCGGCCAGACCGGCCTGCACTGGAGCCTGCTCGGGCATCTGGTGCGCGAGTTCGGCATCGGTGGCGTGATCGGGCTGGGCGGCGGCTGGCTGATGCTGCAACTGGTCAACCGGATCAACCTCGCCACCGGCCTGTACCCGATTCTGGTGATCGCCGGCGGTCTGGTGGTGTTCGCCCTGACCAACGCCCTGCACGGCAGCGGTTTCCTCGCGGTGTACCTGTGCGGTCTGGTGATCGGCAACCGCCCGGTGCGCAGCCGTCACGGCATCCTGCACATGCTCGACGGCATGGCATGGCTGGCGCAGATCGGCATGTTCCTCGTGCTGGGGCTGTTGGTCACCCCGCATGACTTGCTGCCCATCGCCCTGCCCGCGCTGGGTCTGGCGCTGTGGATGATTCTGTTCGCCCGGCCGCTGTCAGTGCTGGTCGGCCTGCTGCCGTTCAAGGCGTTCCATGGCCGCGAGAAAGCGTTTATTTCCTGGGTCGGTCTGCGCGGCGCGGTACCGATCATTCTCGCGGTGTTCCCGTTGATGGCCGGGCTGCCGAATGCGCAGCTGTACTTCAACCTCGCGTTCTTCATCGTGCTGGTGTCGCTGCTGGTGCAGGGCACGAGCCTGCCGTGGGTGGCCAAACTGCTCAAGGTGACGGTGCCGCCGGAGCCTGCGCCGATCTCCCGTTCAGCGCTGGAAGTGCACATCACCAGCGAGTGGGAGCTGTTCGTTTACAAGCTCGGCGCCGAAAAATGGTGCATCGGTTCGCCCCTGCGCGAGCTGAAAATGCCCGAAGGTACGCGCATCGCCGCGCTGTTTCGTGGCCAGCAACTGCTCCATCCGTCGGGTAGTACGGTGCTGGAAGTCGATGATTTGCTGTGTGTGATCGGCCATGAACACAACCTTCCGGCCCTCGGCAAACTGTTCAGCCAGGCGCCGCAACGTGGTCTGGATCTGCGCTTCTTCGGTGACTTCGTACTAGAAGGAGACGCCCAGCTTAAAGCGGTTGCAGCGCTTTACGGGTTGCCGGCCGAGGGCATCGATCCGGACATGACGCTGGGTGCGTTCATTGCCCAGAAGGTCGGTGGTGCACCGATCGTTGGCGACCAGGTGGAGTGGAACAACACCCACTGGACGGTTGCGGTCATGGACGGGAACAAGATCGGCAAAGTGGGCGTCAGATTCCCCGAAGGAAGTCGCCCGGGTCCCGGTCTCTTCCTCTAAACTGCGTCCACTATCACTTGCTTGACCGGTCTCTATGCCTACCCTGCGCTCTTTCTTTTTCGCGGCCCTGCTGGGCCTGAGTCTTTCCGTCGGCCCGCTGTATGCCGCCGAACCACCGTCCAGCGAAGCCGTGCAGGCCAGCCTGGACAAACTGGCCGACAGCAAACTGCCGGATGCCGATAAAAAGACCCTGCAGACGGTCCTGCAAAATACCCTCAATCAGCTCAACAACCGGCGTGACTACGACCAGAAGCTGATCGACCTCAAGCAACAACTGGCCTCCGCCCCGCGGCAGACCATCGAGAACACCCGCGAACTGGCACGCCTCAAGGCCACGGCGGTGGTGCCGATGGCGCAGCGCTTCCCCAGGGAGTCGATCCCGCAGCTGGAGCAGATCCTCACGGATCGCTCGACCCAGCAAAGCGATCTGCAAAAAGCGCTGGCTGATGCCAACAGCCTGATCATCACCGCCCAGACCCGTCCCGAGCGCGCCCAGGCGGAAATCTCCGCCAGCCAGACGCGCATCCAGCAGATCAACACCATCCTCAAGTCCGGCAAGGACAGCGGCAAGACCGTCAGCGCCGAACAACGCGACCAGTTGAACGCCGAACTGGCCGCGCTGAACGCGCTGATCCCGCTGCGCCGTCAGGAACTGGCGGGCAACAGCCAGTTGCAGGATCTGGGCAACAGCCAGCACGATCTGCTCTCGGAGAAATCCGACCGTCTCGACCGCGAGATCCAGGAACTGCAGACCCTGATCAACCAGAAACGTCTGGCGCAGTCGCAGGAAACCGTTACCCAGCAATCGATCGAGGCGCAGAAGGCCGGCGGCAGCAGCCTGCTCGCCAGCGAAAGCGCGGCCAACCTCAAGCTTTCGGACTACTTGCTCAAAAGCACTGACCGCCTCAACGAAGTCACCCAGCAGAACCTGCAGACCAAACAGCAACTCGACAGCCTGACCCAGAGCGACTCGGCCCTCGACGAGCAGATCAACGTGCTCAAGGGCAGCCTGTTGCTGTCGAAGATTCTCTATAAGCAGAAACAGGCGTTGCCACGACTCAAGGTCGACCGCGATCTGGCGGACCAGATCGCCGACATTCGCCTGTATCAGTTCGAAGTCAGCCAGCAGCGCGAACTGCTGAGCAACCCGGCGACCTACGTCGACAATCTGCTCTCCACCCAGCCGCCGGAGCAAGTCACCCCGCAGCTGCGCAGAAGCCTGCTGGATCTGGCCAATACCCGCGCCGATCTGCTAGAGCGCCTGAACCGCGAACTGAGCGCGGTGCTCAACGAATCGATCACCCTGCAGCTCAATCAGAAACAACTGCTGAGCACCGCGCAAAGCCTGCGCGCGACCCTTGACGAGCAGATGTTCTGGATTCCCAGCAACAAGCCGCTGGACGCCGAATGGCTGCGCGGCGTGCCGGAGCGTCTGCAACGTCAGGTAGACACCCTGCCGTGGGCCTCAAGCCTGAGCGAACTGACCGACGGTCTGACCCAGCGTCCACTGCTGTTCCTGCCGCTGGCCCTTCTGATCGGCGCGCTGCTGTGGCGGCGCAAACATCTGTATGCGCGGCTGAACAAGGTTCACCAGGACATCGGTCACTTCAAGCGCGACAGCCAGTGGCACACGCCGCAGGCGATCCTGATCAACATTCTGCTGGCGATGCCGGTAGCCCTGGGTCTGGGCCTGTGCGGTCTGGCCCTGCAAATCGACGCCCGCGGACAAAACGCCAACATGGGCGCGGCGCTGCTGCAAATGGGCCAGGCGTGGCTGGTGTTCTACACCGCCTACCGGATTCTCGCGCCGGGCGGCGTGGCCGAGTTGCACTTTCGCTGGGAAAAACCGCAGGTCGAATTCCTTCAAGGCTGGGTACGTCGCCTGGGTCTGGTGGTCATGGCACTGGTGGCCGTCGTGGCCGTCGCCGAGCTGCAACCGGCGGCGCTGGCAGACGACGTACTGGGCATGCCGGTGGTGCTGACTTGCTATGCGCTGATGGCATGGCTGCTCAGCCGCCTGTTGATCAGCAGTCCGGCCCATGAAAACGCTTCGCTGTTCCGCAAGGCCGTGGGCATCATGTTCACCCTGCTGCCGATCGCGCTGTTCGTCGCAGTGTGCTTCGGCTACTACTACACCGCGCTGAAACTCAGCGACCGGTTGATCAACACGCTGTACCTGCTGATGTTCTGGCTGGTGATCGAAGCCACCTTCGTCCGTGGTCTGGCGGTTGCCGCACGCCGTCTGGCTTACCAGCGCGCCCTGGCCAAACGCCAGGCCGCGAAAGAGGCCGGCGACGGCGAAGCGGTGATCGAAGAGCCGACCCTGGACATCGAAAAGGTCAACGAACAGTCGCTGCGTCTGATCCGTCTGGCGCTGCTCGGCGGCTTCATCGCCGCGCTGTACTGGGTCTGGGCCGACCTGATCTCGGTGTTCTCGTACCTCGACAACATCACCCTCTACGAATACACCAGCGGCACCGGGGCGAACATGAGCATGGTGCCGATCAGCATCGGCGACATGCTCGGTGCGCTGATCATCATCGGCATTACCTTCGCGCTGGCGCGCAACTTGCCGGGTCTGCTCGAAGTATTAGTGCTGTCGAAACTCAATCTGGCGCAGGGCAGCGCCTATGCGACCACGACGCTGCTGTCTTACGTGATCGCCGGCGTCGGTTTTGTCTCCACGCTGTCGACCCTCGGCGTCAGTTGGGACAAGTTGCAATGGCTGGTGGCGGCGCTGTCGGTCGGCCTCGGTTTCGGTATGCAGGAGATCTTCGCGAACTTCATCTCCGGCATCATGATCCTGTTCGAACGCCCGGTGCGGATCGGCGACACCATTACCATCGGCAACCTGTCCGGCACGGTGAGCAAGATCCGCATCCGCGCCACGACCATCACCGACTTCGACCGCAAGGACATCATTGTCCCGAACAAGACGTTCATCACCGGGCAACTGATCAACTGGTCGCTGACCGACACCATCACCCGCGTCACCCTGAAACTCGGCGTGGACTACGGCTCCGACCTGGATCTGGTCAAGGAACTACTGCTCAAGGCCGCCCGGGAAAACCCGCGCGTCCTCAAGGAACCCGAGCCGCACGTGTACTTCCTCAACTTCGGCGAAAGCACCCTCGACCACGAATTGCGCATGCACGTGCGCGACCTCGGTGACCGCAACCCGGTGATCGACGAAGTGAACCGCTTCATCAACCGCGAGTTCAAGAAGCAGCACATCAACATCTCGTTCCGCCAGATGGAGGTGTATCTGAAAAACCTTCACGGCCAGGAATACAAGTTGGTGCCGGTCGAGGACGACAGCAAAACCATCGTGCCGATCAGCGGCGAGCAAAAGCCGCTGCAAGAGCCGCCGCCGGCCAAACTCGACTAACCGGTCTAATCCCAGCAGAATGCTCGGACATTCTGCTGGAGCCGGCCCTTGAAAGCCCTCGACGAACTGACCTTCGACAATCGCTTCGCTCGCCTGGGCGACGCGTTCTCCGCCCACGTGCTGCCCGAACCGATCGACAACCCGCGTCTGGTCGTCGCCAGTCCGGCGGCCCTGGCCTTGCTCGATCTTGAGCCGACGACCGCTGACACTCAGGAATTCGCCGAACTGTTCGGCGGCCATAAGTTATGGGCGGATGCCGAGCCACGGGCAATGGTCTATTCCGGGCACCAGTTCGGTGGCTACACGCCGCAACTGGGCGATGGTCGCGGCTTACTGCTGGGCGAGGTTTACAACAACGCTGGCGAGCACTGGGACCTGCATTTGAAGGGCGCCGGGCAGACGCCGTTTTCGCGCATGGGCGATGGCCGCGCGGTATTGCGTTCGTCGATCCGTGAATTCCTCGCCTCCGAAGCGCTGCACGCGCTGAACATCCCGTCTTCGCGTGCCGCCTGCGTGATCGGCTCCGACACTCCGGTGTGGCGCGAAAAGCAGGAGCGCGCGGCGATGGTGCTGCGTCTCGCGCCGAGCCATGTGCGCTTCGGCCACTTCGAATACTTCTACTACACCAAGCGTCCCGAGCAGCAGAAACAGCTCGGTGAGCACGTACTGGCGATGCACTATCCCGAATGCCTGGAGCAGCCGGAGCCGTATCTGGCGATGTTCCGCGAGATCGTCGAGCGCAATGCCGAACTGATCGCCAAGTGGCAGGCCTACGGCTTCTGTCACGGCGTGATGAACACCGACAACATGTCGATCCTCGGCATCACCTTCGACTTCGGCCCGTTCGCCTTCCTCGACGATTTCGACGCCAACTTCATCTGCAACCACTCCGATGATCAGGGCCGCTACTCGTTCAGCAATCAGGTGCCGATCGGCCAGTGGAACCTCAGCGCCCTGGCCCAGGCCCTGACGCCGTTCATCAGCGTCGAAGCCCTGCGCGAAACCCTCGGTTTGTACCTGCCGTTGTTCCAGGCGCACTACCTCGACCTGATGCGTCGTCGCCTCGGTTTCACCAGCGCCGAAGACGACGACCAGAAACTGCTCGAAGACCTGCTGCAACTGATGCAAAACAGCGGCGTCGACTACACGTTGTTTTTCCGCCGCCTCGGCGACCAGTCCGCAGAGCAAGCCGTCGCCCGCCTGCGCGATGACTTCGTCGACATCAAAGGCTTCGATGCCTGGGGCGAGCGCTACGTGGCACGGGTTGCCCGCGATGGCGACAGCAATCAGGAACAACGCCGCACACGGATGCACGCAGTCAATCCGCTGTACATCCTGCGCAACTACCTGGCACAAAAAGCCATCGACGCCGCCGAACAAGGCGACTACTCCGAGGTGCGCCGGCTGCATGCGGTGCTGAGCAAACCGTTTGACGAACAGCCAGGGATGGAGGGTTATGCCGAGCGGCCGCCGGAGTGGGGCAAGCATCTGGAGATCAGTTGTTCGTCTTGAGACAGACTAGATGAATACGTCTACAGGCACCTTGAAGTAGTCGGCCAACCAGCGAACCTGCCGCAGGTTCAATTTGCGCTTGCCGTTCAGAATTTCTGAAACAACGGATTGAGTACCCACACCCGGCAGATCGCTTTGAGTCAGACCATGTTCGCGCATCATGTAGCCGAGGACCTCTTCTCCGCTCGCATCGGCCATCGGATGGTGTGTGCGATCCCACTCGGCAATCCAGTCACTGATGATGTCCAGCAGACTCGCGAGTGGGTGCGAGCCATCATCACCGGTTATCTCAAGGATCTCGTCGACGGCCTGAACCAAGGCATCGTAATCCTCTTCATTTTTCGGTTTTCGCAGCAACGGAGAGACAAACTCCCAGTGCTCGGCAACTGTCTTGATCAAACTACTCATACCTTTCCCTCCTTCCATTTGCCCCGATCGTATTCGCGGTGGTCGAGCACATGCTTGATGTAGAGCCTTTGTGATCGATAACTGACAAAGGCGATCAGCCTCAGTTTGTTGCCACCAATGTCGAAAACGTGGAGATCACCCACCTTGTCGGTGGCAGGAAATATCGACTTCATTGCCGCGAAGTCCTTTGAATAACTCCTGCTTGCCAGACGAAACCATTGCGCTAGCGCGCTTGCTGCCTGTGGCCACTGCTCCTTGGCCTCTCGAATGGGTTTTTCACTGAACACATGCATGCAACATCCTTATCGCATTCTGCTATGGGGAGTTAATCACAAAATAAAATTATCGCAACTTGCGATACATCCAGGCAGACCAACGGTCTGCCTCGGTACGACTCAGCCTAGATCCAACATTGAAATCCGCATGATTGAAAATATGAGCAAACGTCTCCAACTAGGGTTTATCGCCCTTCACTGGACCTCGCTCATGACCCACCCACTGCTCATCCCCTGCCCCGCCTGCAACGGCCTCAACCGCATCCCCGCCGAACGCCTGGGCGATCAGCCGAAGTGCGGGCGCTGCAAATCCGCGGTGCTGCTGAGCAAGCCGTTCGAACTCAAGCAAGGCGACTACGCCAGCCAGATCAAAGGTGATCTGCCGTTGTTGGTGGATGTGTGGGCGGACTGGTGTGGGCCGTGCAAGTCGTTTGCACCGGTGTTCGAGCAGGCGGCGGCGCAGTTGGCGGGCAAGTGCCGGTTGGCCAAGCTCGACAGCGAGGCCAATCAACAGTTGTCGGCGCAGTTGGGGATTCGTTCGATTCCGAGCCTGATTCTGTTCAAGAACGGTCGGGAAGTGGCACGCCAAAGTGGGGCATTTCCGTTGCCACAGTTGATGGCGTGGCTGCGTAGCCAGGGCATCTGACCCTCCAGAGAACCCAATGTGGGAGCGAGCCTGCTCGCGAATGCGCCCGTTCAGTCAACAGAGATGTTGAATGTGCTGGCCTCTTCGCGAGCAGGCTCGCTCCCACAGGAAAATCAGTGATCTTCGAGCAGGTTGTGCAGTTCAACGAACTGTTGCGTCAGTTTGTGCCGTGGGTCGAGGTGGATCAGCGGGGTGCTGGCCTGGTGCGACTCGCGCATGCGCACCGAGCTGTTCAGATACACCGGCAGTACCGGCAAACCCTCGGCAATCAATTCATCAAGAATCTGCTGCGGCAGGCTGGCCCGGGCCTGGAACTGATTGACCACGATGCCTTCGACTTCCAGCCCTTCGTTATGGTCTTCCTTCAACTCTTCGATCTCCGCCAGCAGGCCGTACAGCGCCTGACGCGAGAAGCTGTCGCAATCGAAGGGAATCAGCACACGATCAGCGGCAATCAGTGCCGATACCGCGTAAAAGTTCAGCGCGGGAGGGGTGTCGAGATAAATCCGGTCGTATTCGCCATCCAGTTCATCCAGCAACTTACGCAGCTTGTTGATCTTGTGCTTGGCCTCAAGCTTGGGCTGCAGATCGGCCAGTTCAGCGGTGGCGGTGATGATGTGCAGGTTGTCGAACGGGGTTTCGTAGATGTCGGCCTGGTTTTTCTTCGAGAACGGCCCGGAAGACAGGGTCTGCTTGAAGAAGTCGGCAATGCCCATCGGTATGTCATTCCCGGTGAGCCCCGTCAGATACTGAGTGGAGTTGGCCTGGGCATCGAGGTCGACCAATAGCGTGCGATAGCCCTCGCTGGCACTCACCGCCGCCAGATTGCAGGCAATGCTGGATTTGCCCACGCCACCTTTCTGATTGAACACCACGCGCCGCATGACAAAACCTCCGTGTATCAAAGAATGACCGAGTGTAGTTGCCTGTGCGTGCGCTTCGCTACCTTCAACGACGCGGACTACAGAGTCAGGCGCAAAAATCAGCGGGAACAGAGGGCAAAAACCTCCCCTGTGCGCTGATATGCCCGACAGACAAATCCCCCACGATCTGGATAATGGCCAAGTGACAGTTTTTCCGCGAACCACTCAGTACATTTCGTTGAGCAAAACGTAACCAACATTTGCTACACACTCGTCGCACCGGGATAATGCGCGCCACCCGGCGCCAAGCGCCACGTCAGGTCAGCCGCGGCTTTGGCGACTCAAAGCGTCATAAAAGCCCGCAGGGGCGGGATGAACTCCGTGATCAACTTCAACATCGCCCAATGGCGCGCGTGGGCCCCGGGGCTCGACAGCGTGGACGCGTGGCAGGCCTGGAGCCGACAACCGGTCGTGCTCCCGGGCAGCGATGTCGCGCCCGATGTGTCGTTTCTGCCGGCGATGCAGCGCCGTCGGCTCAGCCGCCTGGCGCGCATGGCGTTCAGTGTCGGCTGGCCGCTGGCCGACGGACGGGAGAACCTGCCGCTGGTGTTTGTTTCGCGCCACGGCGAAACCCCGCGTACCTTCGAGATCCTCAGTGATCTGGCCAAGGACGAGCCGTTGTCGCCGACCCAGTTCAGCCTGTCGGTGCACAACGCAATCATCGGTCTGTGGTCGATCATGCGCGGCGAAACCAGCGAAATGACCGCCCTCGCGGCGGCGGGCGACGGCCTGGAACATGGCATCCTCGAAGCCGCTGCCCTGCTCGACGAAGGCGCTCCGGCGGTGCTGCTGATCATCACCGAAGAGCAGCCGCCCCAGGCCTATTCGCAGTGGATCGACGACGTCCCGTTCCCTTATGCGCTGGGCCTGCTGCTCACTCCCGGTACCGACTGGCGGCTGACCCTGAACAGCGGCCCGGAGGCACTGTCCAAAACGCAATGGCCACACGCGCTCAATCTGTTGCGCACCCTGCTCGGCCAGCAATCCCATTGCCAACATGCCTGGAAAAATCGTGTATGGACCTGGCAACGCAACCCGTGACCGAGAAAAACCGCGACGCCTATTACTGGCGCTTGCTGGCCACCGCCGCCAGTTTCGCTCTGTTCGGGCTGGGCGGGCTGTGCCTGCGCCTGCTGGTGTTCCCGTTGCTCGGCTATTTGCCGGGAGACGCGCTCAAGCATCGCCAGCGCGCGCGACAGACCGTCAGTCGGCTGTTCTGGTTTTTCGTGCGGTTCATGGCCCGCACCGGCGTCCTGACCTACGACATTCAAGGGGCGGAACGCCTCGGCCGGCCGGGGCAGATGATCATCGCCAACCACCCGTCGCTGATCGACGTGGTGTTCCTGATCGGCCTGGTGCGTCAGGCCAATTGCGTGGTGAAGAAAAGCCTGTGGGAAAACCCCTTCACCCGCGGCCCGCTGCGCAGCACCGAATACATCAGCAATGACGGCAGCATGGACATGCTCGATGCCGCGGCCGAATCCCTGCAAAACGGCCAGACCCTGATCATTTTCCCCGAGGGCACGCGCACTCAGCCGGGGCAGGCGCCGGCCTTTCATCGGGGGGCGGCGGCGATTGCCCTGCGCGGTGCGAAAATCCTTACGCCAGTGGTCATCAAGGTCAATCCGACCACCCTGACCAAGGCCGAACCCTGGTATCGCATCCCTCACCGCCGCGTGCACTTCAGTTTTCGTATCGGGGCCGATATAGATCCACAGACTTTCGCCACGCAAGGCCCTGCACCGCAGGCCTCGCGCAAGCTCAATGATTATTTGCACTCTTACTACATTAAGGAGCTCGCCGAAGATGAGCGATCTGAATAACCCTGGCCTGGTGCGCGACATCAAACTGCTGATCATCGATGCCCTGGGCCTCGAAGACATCAGCGTCGACGACATCGGCGACGAACAGACGCTGTTCGGCGAAGGCTTGGGCCTGGATTCCGTCGACGCACTGGAACTGGGTCTGGCGATCCAGAAAAAGTACGGCATCAAGATCGACGCCGACGCCAAAGACACCCGTAACCACTTCACCAACGTGGCGAGCCTTGCGGCATTCGTCACGGCAAAAAAGGCAGCTTGAGACCGGACCATGCAAACTCGTGACGACATTTTCAACACCCTGCGCGATGCCTTGGTCGAGCTGTTCGAACTGGATCCGGCGCGGATCAGCCTGGAGTCCAACCTGTATCAGGATCTGGAAATCGACAGCATCGACGCGGTCGACCTGATCGATCACATCAAACGCCAGACCGGCAAGAAAATCGCCGCCGAAGAATTCAAATCGGTGCGCACTGTCGGTGACGTGGTCGAGGCGGTCTACCGTCTGGTTCAACCGGCCGCATGAGCCGATTGATCGGCCTCGGCCTGCTGTTGGCGGGGCTGCTGTACCCCTTTGCGGTGTATTTCGGCATGGAGCACTTCGCCCCGTGGCAGTTCGGACTGCTGTTGGGCGGGCTGTGGCTGGCGCGCGCGCTGACCGGCGAACGCAAGCCCGGCAGCCGCTGGATGGCCTGTGTGGCGATCGTGTTCTGCCTGCTGCTGGCGCTGTTCGACAGTCCGCTGTTACTGCGCTGGTATCCGGTGTTGATCAGCGGCTTCATGCTGGTGCTGTTCAGCCTGAGCCTGAAATACGGGCCGCCGATGGTCGAGCGTCTGGCGCGACTGCGCGAGCCGCACCTGCCGCCCGAGGCGATCCGCTACACCCGCCAGGTCACCGTGGCCTGGAGCGTGTTTTTCTTCTGCAACGGTTTGTGCGCCGCGCTCCTGACCCTGTGGGCGCCGCTGCATTGGTGGATGTTGTACACCGGCCTGATCTCCTACGGATTGATCGGCCTGATGTTTGCCATTGAATGGCTGATACGACAACGGGTAAGAGGCCGTAAATGAACTGGATAAAACTTGAGCAACTGTTGCTCAAGGCCCTGCCGGAGCGCGCGATCAGCGCCGCCCCGGCGCTCGACCACACGCAACTGCGCGAGCAGGCGCTGAGCGTTGCCGCCGGCCTGCAGGCACGCGGCGTGCAGCGCATGGCGGTGCATCTGGAAGATGCCGCCGACCTCGCCATCGCCCTGCTCGGAGCCTGGCGCGCCGGCGTCAGCGTCCTGCTGCCCTCCGATCTGCAAGCGCAGACCCGCCAGCGCTGGTCGAGTGAAGTCGATCTGTGGCTGAGCGATCATCCCGATGACGCTCACTTGAACGATCTGCTGCAGCCTGCCTTGACCGGCGCCGAACTCGATCTCGAGCAGTGCCGCCTGAGCCTGTGCACTTCCGGCTCCAGCGGTGAACCCAAGCGCATCGACAAGACCCTGCGCCAACTGGCCAACGAGGTCGAGGCACTGGAGCAACTGTGGGGCGCGGATCTCGGTGAAGCCTGGGTCATCGGCAGCGTCGCCACCCAGCACATCTACGGTTTGTTGTTCCGGGTGCTGTGGCCGCTGTGCGCCGGACGTCCGTTCGGGCGCAAGCAACTGGCATTCTCGGAAGACCTGCAGCGCGCCAGCCGCGAACACCCGGCCTTCGCCTGGGTCGCCAGCCCGGCGCTGCTCAAGCGCATGGGCGACAACCTCGACTGGCCGGCCCTGAGTGCCGTGCGCCGGGTGTTTTCCTCCGGCGGTGCGTTACCGGCAGACGCAGCACAGAGTCTGCAGCAACGCCTGCACCAGTGGCCGACGGAAATCCTCGGCAGCTCGGAAACCGGTGGCATCGCCTGGCGTCAGGGCGCCAGCCTGTGGCAGCCCTTCGCTGGGGTTGAACTGAGTCAGGACAGCGACGGCGCCCTGCTGATCGCTTCCCCCTATTTGCCCGCCGGGCATGTCGAACACACCGCCGACGCCGCGCGCATCGCTGCCGACGGGCGTTTCGAACTGCTCGGGCGGCTGGACCGCATCGTCAAACTCGAAGAGAAACGCATCTCCCTGCCGATGCTGGAACAGGCGCTGATCGCCCACGACTGGGTCGCCGAAGCACGTCTGGGCGTGGTTCAGGAAAACCGTGCGGTGCTGGGTGCCTTGCTGGTGCTCAGCGACGCGGGCCTGTTTGCCTTGCGTGAACAGGGCCGTCGCAGCCTGACCGAAGCCCTGCGCAAACACCTGAGCCAGCATTGCGAAGCCTTGGCTTTGCCCCGGCGCTGGCGTCTGGTGCGGCAACTGCCGCTGAACAGCCAGGGCAAGCTGCCGCAGGCCGACATCGAAGCGCTGCTGCTGGCGCCACGGCCGAAAGCCCCGGAAGTGCTGGAACAGCTCGAAACCGACGGCGAGTGGAGCCTGCAATTGAGTGTTCCGCCAGACCTGGCCTACTTCAGCGGTCACTTCCCCAAGGCCCCGGTGCTGCCCGGCGTAGTCCAGGTCGAATGGGCACTGAACCTCGGTCAGCAACTGCTGAACCTGCCCGGCAAATTTGCCGGCATGGAAGTGCTGAAATTCCAGCAACTGGTGCGCCCGGGCGATGAAATCCAGCTGCACCTGCGTTTCGATCCCGAACGCGGCAAGCTGTATTTCGCCTACCGCAATGACACCGCGACCTGCTCCAGCGGGCGAATCCTGCTAGGAGCTGCCGATGCATAACCTGTGGCGAGGGAGCTTGCTCCCGCTGGGCTGCGAAGCGGCCCCAAACTCGGTTCACGCAAAACTGCGAGCGAGTGCTGCGCACTCGAGCGGGAGCAAGCTCCCTCGCCACAGTGGGGATGTGGTCAATGCATAACCCTTGCGCCGTGATTCCGGTCTACAACCATGAAACCGCGATCGGCACCGTGGTCGATGCCCTGCTCGCCCAGGGCCTGCCGTGCATTCTGGTGGATGACGCCAGCACCCCGTCCTGCGCGCGCGTGCTGGATGCGCTGGCCGAACGCGACCACGTGCATCTGGTGCGCCTGACCCTCAATCAGGGCAAGGGCGGCGCGGTGATGACCGGCCTGCGCGAAGCGGCGCGGCTGGGCTTCACTCATGCCTTGCAGGTTGATGCCGATGGCCAGCACGACCTGCACGACGTCGCCCGTTTCGTCGAGGAATCCCGCGCCCACCCGGACGCGATGATCTGCGGTTACCCGCTGTTTGACGAGAGCGTGCCCAAGGGCCGTTTGTACGCGCGTTATCTGACCCACGTGATGGTCTGGATCAACACGCTGTCGCTGCAGATTCGCGATTCGATGTGCGGCTTTCGCGTCTATCCGCTGGCCCCGACGCTGGCGCTGATCGACTCGGCGCGAGTCGGCAAGCGCATGGATTTCGACTCCGACATCCTCGTGCGCCTGTCGTGGCGCAACCAGCCGATGCGCTGGCTGCAGACCAGCGTGCACTACCCGCTGGATGGCGTCTCACACTTCCGCCTGTTCCACGACAACGCGCTGATTTCCAGCATGCACACCCGGTTGTTCTTCGGCATGCTGCTGCGCCTGCCGGTCATCCTCTGGCGCCGGTGGCGAGCATGAGCATCGAGACCGACAAGAAGCACTGGGCCGACCGCGAAGAGCGCGGCAGCTTCCTGCTGATGAAATTCACCGCGTTCGCCGCCAAAGTGCTTGGCCGGCGCCTGCTCAGTCCGCTGCTGTACGGCATCGTCCTGTACTTCTTCCTGTTCGGCCGCACAGCGCGCAACAGTGCCTGGCAATACCAGCAACGGCTGGCTGACTGGAGCAACCGCGCCGAATTGCGCCCGAGTTATTGGCGGGTGTTCCGCCAGTTCATGGCGTTCGCCGATTCGCTGCTCGACAAGCTCGACGTGTGGAACGGCAAGATCCGTATCGAGCAGATCGAAATCATCGACCCGGCACTGCTGCGCAATCAGTTGCGCGGCAGTCGCGGGCAACTGCTGGTCGGTGCGCATCTGGGTAACCTCGAAGTGTGCCGGGCGCTGGCGGAAATCGGCGAAAAGGTCACCATGAACGTGCTGGTGCACACCAAGCACGCCGAGCAGTTCAACCGCTTGCTGGGCGAGGCCGGAGCGACCAATCTGCGCCTGATTCAGGTCAGCGAACTGGACCCGGTGATCATGCTGCAACTGCACGAACGCCTGGAGCGCGGCGAATGGCTGGCGATTGCCGGCGACCGCGTGCCGTTGCACGGTGGGCGCAGCGTCAGCGTGGACTTTCTCGGCCACCCGGCAGCGTTTCCGCAAGGCCCGTGGCTGCTGGCCGGCTTGCTCAAATGCCCGGTCAATCTGTTGATGTGCCTGAAACAGCCGGACGGCCACTATCGCCTGACTCTTGAACCGTTCGCCGACAGCGTGACGTGGACGCGCCGCGAGCGCGAGCAGGTCATTCATCAGTGGGCCACCCGCTACGCGCAGCGCCTGAGTCACTATTGCCTCGAAGCCCCGCACCAATGGTTCAACTTTTACCCTTTCTGGAAGACCGATGACGACGCCAACCCATGAGCCGGTAACCTTCGGCGAACGCCCTTTGCGCATCGAAGACGTGCTGGCCCTGGCCAACCGTCAGGCGCCCGTGCAGTTGCAGAGCGACGCCGCCTACCGCGAGCGCATCGCCAAAGGCGCGCGGTTTCTCGATTCGCTGCTGGACAAGGAAGGCGTGATCTACGGCGTGACCACCGGTTACGGTGATTCCTGCGTGGTCGCGGTGCCGCTGCATCACGTCGAAGCACTGCCGCGTCATCTCTACACCTTCCACGGCTGCGGCCTCGGCAAACTGCTCGACCCGCAAGCCACCCGCGCGGTGCTGGCGGCGCGCTTGCAGTCGCTGTGCCACGGCGTGTCCGGGGTGCGCATCGAACTGCTGGAGCGCCTGCAAGCCTTCCTTGAACACGACATCCTGCCGCTGATCCCCGAAGAAGGTTCGGTCGGGGCCAGCGGCGATCTGACGCCGCTGTCCTACGTCGCCGCCACCCTGTCCGGCGAGCGCGAAGTGTTGTTCCGTGGCGAACGCCGCCAGGCTGCCGACGTGCATCGCGAACTGGGCTGGACGCCATTGGTGCTGCGTCCGAAAGAAGCGCTGGCCTTGATGAACGGCACCGCGGTGATGACCGGCCTCGCCTGCCTCGCCTTCGCCCGCGCCGACTATCTGCTGCAACTGGCCACGCGCATCACCGCGCTCAACGTGGTCGCGCTGCAAGGCAATCCGGAACACTTCGACGAGCGTCTGTTCGCCGCCAAGCCGCATCCGGGGCAGATGCAGGTTGCCGCGTGGCTGCGCAAGGATCTGGCAATCGACGCGCCGACCGCACCGCTGCATCGCCTGCAGGATCGCTACTCGCTGCGCTGCGCCCCGCACGTGCTCGGGGTGCTGGCCGACAGCCTGAACTGGCTGCGTGCGTTCATCGAGACCGAACTCAACAGCGCCAACGACAACCCGATCATCGACGCCGACGCCGAGCGCGTGCTGCACGGCGGGCACTTCTACGGTGGGCACATCGCGTTCGCCATGGACAGCCTGAAAAATCTGGTGGCCAACGTCGCCGACCTGCTCGACCGGCAGCTCGCATTGCTGGTCGACGAGCGCTACAACCACGGTTTGCCGAGCAATCTGTCCGGCGCCCCGGCGGATCGCGCCATGATCAATCACGGCTTCAAGGCCGTGCAGATCGGCACCAGTGCCTGGACTGCCGAAGCCCTGAAAAACACCATGCCGGCCAGCGTGTTCTCACGCTCCACCGAGTGCCATAACCAGGACAAGGTGAGCATGGGCACCATCGCCGCCCGCGACGCGATCCGCGTACTGGAACTGACCGAGCAGGTCGCCGCCGCCACGTTGCTCGCGGCCAATCAGGGCGTATGGCTGCGCGGGCGCGATGAAGACGCGCGTGCGCTGCCACCTTCGCTGGCCGCCATGCACGAAGAGCTGGCCAAGGACTTCCCGCCAGTCATCGAAGACCGCGCGCTGGAAGGCGAACTGCGCCTGTGCCTGCAACGCATCGCCGAGCAACACTGGAGGCTGCATGCGTAGCGCCGGAGTGCTGCACGCCGACACGGAAATTCTCGTGCCGTTCTTTGACGTCGACACCATGCACGTGGTCTGGCACGGGCATTACGTGAAGTACCTGGAAGTGGCGCGCTGCGCGCTGCTCGACCAGATCGGCCACAACTACACGCAGATGTCCGAGTCCGGCTACGCGTGGCCGATCATCGACCTGCAACTGCGTTATGTACGTGGCGCGGTGTTCGGTCAGCGCTTGAACGTACGCGCCAGTCTGGTGGAGTGGGAGAACCGCTTGAAGATCAACTATCTGATCACCGACCTGCAGACCGGCGAGCGCCTGACCCGTGCCAGCTCGGTGCAGGTGGCGGTCGAGATCAGCAGCCGCGAGATGCAACTGGCGTCACCCAAAGTGTTCACCGATGCGGTGGAAAGGATGCTGCGATGAACCTGTTCTGCAAATGCCTTGGCGCGATGGCGCTGCTCGCCGTGTCGACGCTGGCCAACGCCTTCGACCTGCAACAGCTCAGCGAGCAACTGGCGAAACCGGAAGTGATCCACGGCCAGTTCATTCAGGAAAAACACCTGCGCGCCCTGCCTCAGCCGTTGGTCAGCAAGGGCAACTTCGTCCTGGCGAAAAATCACGGCCTGCTCTGGCTGCTCAAGACCCCGTTGCAACAGGATTACCGCATCACCGCCAACGGCATCGCGCGACGCGATGGCAACGCTTGGCAACTGCTGCCGAATAAGAGCGCCGGGGCCGAGCAGAACCGCTTGTTCCTCGCCGTGCTGCAAGGTGACAGCAGCGGCCTGCAACGGGATTTCGAGCTGGCCCTGAGCGGCGATGCACAGCAGTGGAAACTCACTCTGACCCCGCGTTCCCTGCTGCTCAAGCAAGTGTTCAAGCAGATCAATATCGACGGTGGCGAACTGGTGCAGACCATCGAACTGCTGGAAACCCAGGGCGACAGCACTGTGCTGCGGATGAAAGACAGCAGCGCCGGTCAACCGTTGAGCGACACGGAGCAACATGACTTTGCCGAGTGAACGCAGGCTGCCGTGGCTGTTCCTGATCCTGCTGTTGGCGGTCGTCGCGCTGGCCGGGTGGCAGTGGCGCGACGGTGCGCCGCTGTCGGCCAACCTCATGGAACTGGTGCCCGGGACCAACCCTGATGCCCTCGAACTGCGCGCCGAACAACGCATGCAGGAACCGCTCAATCGGGAAATGCTGGTGCTGGTCGGCCACGCCGATCGCCAGCAAGCGCTGGCCATGGCGCAGACCCTCGGCGAACAATGGCAGGCCAGCGGTCTGTTCGAAAAGGTCCAGTGGAACCTGCAGGCGGATCTGCCAGCGCTGCGCACGCAATTGCTGCAAGGGCGACTGGCGATGCTCTCGGCGGATGACCGGCAACTGCTGACCGAGCATCCCGATGCGTTCATTCAGCAACGGGTGCAGGCACTGTTCGACCCGTTCAACGGTTTCACCCTGGTGCCGAGCCAGGACGACTGGCTGGGCCTGACCGCACGCATCCAGAACAGCCAGCCGAAGCACGGCGCGGTGCAACTGGACATCGGCAGCGGCGCACTGGTCGCCGATGCCGATGGCAAGAGCTGGGTGCTGCTGCGCGCGCGCACCACCGGCAATGCCTTCGACATGAACCTGCCGCTGAAAGTCGCCGATCTGCTGCAGCACAGTCGCGAGCAGGCGGCGAAAGCCGACGTGCAACTGTTGGCCGCCAGTGGTCTGCTGTACGCCGCCAACGGTCAGCAACAAGCCACCCGCGAAATGACCTGGGTCGGCGGCGGCGCCACCCTCGGTATTCTGCTGTTGCTGCTGTTGGTGTTTCGCCGCTGGCGGGTGTTGCTGGCGTTCGTGCCGGTGCTGGTGGGGATGCTGTTCGGCGCGGTGGCTTGCGTGGCGCTGTTCGGCCACATGCATGTGATGACGCTGGTGCTTGGTTCCAGCCTGATCGGCGTGGCCGTGGATTACCCGCTGCACTATCTGTCGAAAAGCTGGAGCCTCAAGCCGTGGCGCAGCTGGCCGGCCCTGCGCCTGACACTCTCCGGGCTGACGCTGAGCCTGATCACCAGCGCCATCGGTTATCTGGCGCTGGCCTGGACGCCCTTCCCGGCGCTGACGCAAATCGCGGTGTTCTCCGCCGCCGGATTACTCGGTGCGTATCTGTCGGCAGTGTGCCTGCTGCCGGCCCTGCTGAAAAATGTTGAACTGGTTCCGGCGCAATGGCCGCTGCGTCTGGCCGAGCGTCTGGTGCAACTGCGCGAAACTCTGCTCGAACACGTGCGCACCCCGGTGCTGCTGGCGCTGTTGGTCGCGTTCTGCGTTGGCGGTCTGGTGCAGCTGCAAAGCAAGAACGACATCCGCCAGTGGGTCGGTGCGCCACAACGCCTGACCGATGAAGCGCAGACCATCGCACGCATCACCGGCTATCAGCCGACCAGCCAGTTCTTCCTCGTGCGCGCCGCCAATCAGC
Organism: Pseudomonas sp. 13B_3.2_Bac1; assembly: GCF_025466205.1. Classification (NCBI taxonomy): domain Bacteria; kingdom Pseudomonadati; phylum Pseudomonadota; class Gammaproteobacteria; order Pseudomonadales; family Pseudomonadaceae; genus Pseudomonas; species Pseudomonas sp. 13B_3.2_Bac1. The sequence continues at coordinate 4,081 of NZ_JANLOG010000011.1, read as the reverse complement.
AGCAACTGCTGGAGCGTCAGGCCGCACTGAGCGAGCGCCTGCAGCAACTGGTCAACCTCGACAAACTGCAAGGCTATCTGGCCCTCGATCAACTGCTCAGTCCGCCGAGCCAGCAACAGCAGGTTCGCGAAGCACTGAGCAAACTGCCGCAATACTGGCAGCCACTGCTCGACCTCGGCGTACCGCTCGCGGCGTTGCAAACCGAACTGCAGCAGTTGCAGAGTCTGCCGTCCGAGGACATCGACGCGGCACTCGCCGGGCCGCTGGGCGAGCCTTACCGCACGCTGTGGCTCGGCCCGACCGCTGACGGCGTGGCGGCGATGACCAGCCTGCAAGGCCTGAACAATCCGTCACTGCTGCGGGTGCAGGCCCTGGACTTGCCGGGCGTGATGCTGGTGGATCGTCTCGGCGAATTGAACAACGTGTTCGCCGCGACCCAGATCAGCGCCGCCGAACTGAAACTCGCCTCCTGTGTGTTGATCGTGCTGGTGCTGATCGTGCCGTTCGGTTTCGGTGGCGCCTTGCGCATCGTCGCCCTGCCGCTGCTGGCAGCGCTGTGCAGCCTTGCCAGCCTCGGTTGGCTCGGTCAGCCGCTGACCCTGTTCAGTCTGTTCGGCCTGCTGCTGGTGACGGCGATCAGCGTCGATTACGCGATCCTCATGCGTGAGCAGGTCGGCGGTGCGGCTGTCAGCTTGCTGGGCACCTTGCTGGCGGCGCTGACGACCTGGTTGTCGTTCGGTCTGCTGGCGGTGTCGAGCACGCCGGCGGTGAGCAATTTCGGCCTGGCGGTGAGCCTGGGGCTGGCGTTCAGTTTCATTCTGGCGCCGTGGGCCGGACGTCACGTCCACAGCGCCAGCGTCGCGGAGCCGGCAGCGTGATGGTCGTCGGTTTCTGGCTGCTGGCCCTGGCGCTGTTCGCTGTGGCGACCCGTGTCGGTCGGCATTTCGGCCTGATCCCGATCGTCAGCCAGTTGCTGCTGGCCAGCTTCGGATTGCCGCTGCTGATGTACTTTTGGATTGAGCCGGGCTGGCAACTCAGCGGTGCCGAACTGATTGCGCCGGGTTGGCTGAAAGACCTCTACAGCCTGAGTTTCGCGCTGTTGCTCGGGCACATTCTCAGTGATGTGATCGACCTGCGTCTGGACCGCCAGAGCGTGAAAATCGCCGTGCCGAGTTTTGTCGTGCCGTTCGCCTGCGGTCTGGCCGCCGCCTGCTGGCTGCTGCCGGCGCAACCGTGGCTGAACTCGCTGGCGATCGGTCTGGTGTTCGCGATTACCGCGATCCCGGTGCTGTACCTGTACCTGCGCCACATCGATTACCCGCCCGCCGCCACCCGGCGTCTGGTGCAGACCGCAATCCTCATCGATCTGACCTGCTGGACGCTGTTCGGCCTCGCTCAGGGCAGTCTGCATCTGAGCAGCCTGTTGCTGCCGCTGGGTCTGGCCTGCGTGCCGCTGCTGTTGCATCTTTTGCGCGTGCGTCGACCGCTGACCTACAGCCTCGGCTTCTTTGCGCTGCTGGTGCTGGCCGAGCACTACAAACTCAACGCGCTGATTTTCGGCATCGGTTATCTGCTGTGCATGGCCTTGCTGAAGGTGCCGTTGGTGCTGCCATTGCCAGCGCGGTGGATGAGCCGTTTGCAGACGTGGATCGCGATCCCGCTGATCCTCACCTTCGGCATCGTGCAGATCGACGTGCACAGCGCCCTCGCCAGCCTCGACGCGGTGCAATGGGCGGCGCTGCTGCTGTTGCCGATTGCCAGTAAACTGCTCGGCAACTGGCTCGGCCTGGGCTGGGCCGGTGCGTCGTTCGAAGGCGCCAGCCGCTGGCGCGAAAGCGTGCTGCTGAACATTCGCGGGCTGAGTGAAATCGTCTTTCTCAACCTGCTGCTGCAACAACAGCTCATCAGCCCGGCGCTGTACTTCGCGCTGATGCTGATGGGCCTGATCGCGACGCTGTTGCCGGCCCTGATCGGCCTGCACCGCGCGCCCCTGAAAACCACCGCCACTGCGCCCGGGAGCTCACGTGCCAATCGTTGAAATGGAATCCCGTCAGGTCGTGATTATCGGTGCCGGACCGTCCGGCGCCATCGCCGCCGCGCTGCTCAAGCGCAAGGGCCACGATGTGCTGGTGATCGAGCGTCAGCATTTCCCGAGGTTTTCCATCGGTGAAAGTCTGCTCAGCCATTGCCTGGATTTCGTCGAAGAGGCCGGCATGCTCGACGCCGTCAACGCCGCCGGGTTCCAGCGCAAGACCGGTGCCGCCTTCGCCTGGGGCGAGCGCTACAGTGCCTTCGATTTCAGCGACACCTTCACCGCAGGCAAGCCAACCACATTCCAGGTGCAACGTGCCGACTTCGACAAGCTGCTGGCCGATCAGGCTGAATTGCAGGGTGCCGAAATCCGCTATGGCGATGCCATCGTCCGCGTCGATTTCGACCGGGCCAGACCGCAGCTCGACGTGCTGCGCGAGAACGGCAGCGAGTACCGCGTCGAAGCGGATTTTGTGTTGGACGCCAGCGGTTACGGGCGCGTGCTGTCGCGTTTGCTCGATCTGGAAGCACCCTCGAATTTCCCGGTGCGCCAGGCGGTATTCACCCACGTTGAAGATCACATCGACAACCCGGCCTTCGACCGCGAGAAAATCCTCGTCACCACCCACCCCGAGCACCGTGACATCTGGTTCTGGACGATCCCGTTCAGCAACGGGCGCTGCTCGGTGGGTGTGGTGGCTGCCGCCGAACATTTCCAGGGGCGCGACAGCGATCTGGATGCCTGCCTGCGCGGCTTCATCGCCGAAACCCCAAGCCTCGCCGGCGTACTGAACAACGCGGTGTGGGACACCCCGGCGCGCACCCTCGGTGGTTATGCGGCGAATGTGAAAACCCTGCACGGCCCGGGCTTCGCCCTGCTTGGCAACGCCGCAGAATTTCTCGACCCGGTGTTCTCTTCCGGCGTGACCATCGCCATGCGTTCGGCGAGCATGGCCGCGGCGGTCTTGCACCGGCAGTTGCAGGGCGAAACCGTCGACTGGCAGCGCGAGTTCGCCGAGCCGCTCAAGCGCGGGGTCGACACCTTCCGCTGCTACGTCGAGGGCTGGTACGCCGGCACCTTTCAGGACGTGATCTTTTACCAAGACAGTCAGGCGGAGATTCGCCGAATGATCTGCTCGATCCTCGCCGGTTACGCCTGGGATGAACGCAACCCGTTCGTCAGCGAAGCGCGCCGCCGGTTGAAGATGATTTCCGAACTCTGTGCAAAGGACGCCCCATGAATTACTTGAGCGACAGCTACGTCGAGGAAACCCGCTTCGGTTTCTGGTTCCTGCGCAGTCACACCTGGCAGCACCATGTGCTGCGCGTGGCGATCAACGATTTGCGCGGATTGTTCAGCGAGTCGCTGCCGGCCCATCCGGTGCTGCTGGATGCCGGCTGCGGTCAGGGCAAATCGTTCCGCCATCTGCACCAGACCTTCGCCCCACAGCGTCTGATCGGCGTCGACGCCGATCCGCACAGCCTGCAACTGAGCGCCGAAGAAGCGGCGCGGCAGGGCTTCGACGTGGAGCTTATCGGTAGCGATTGCGCGACGCTCAACATCGCCGATGCCAGTGTCGACCTGCTGTTCTGCCACCAGACCTTTCATCATCTGGTCGAACAGGAAAAAGCCCTCGCCGAGTTCTACCGCGTACTGAAGCCGGGCGGTTATCTGCTGTTCGCCGAGTCCACCGAGGCTTACATTGATACTTGGGTGATTCGCTGGCTGTTCCGCCATCCGATGCATGTGCAGAAGAGCGCGGCACAGTACCTGGAGATGATTCGCCAACAGGGTTTCGAGTTTGGCGAGCGCAATGTCTCGTACCCGTATCTGTGGTGGAGCCGTTCGAAGGACTTTGGCTTGCTGGAGCGATTCGGATTGCGCCGGCCGAAGCCGGTTGGCGAGCGCGAGGAAACCTTGGTGAATGTCGTCGCCCGAAAACCACTGGCAGAGGCTTCCTGATGCAACACTTAACCTGTGGGAGCGGGGGTGGGGGGGGCGGGGGGGGGGGGGTGGGGGTTTATTTGGGGTGTGTCGCACCCCTAGCGT
>NZ_JANLOG010000114.1:0-43075 GCF_025466205.1 Pseudomonas sp. 13B_3.2_Bac1 | reverse complement strand
AGTGCTTCTCTTCCAGGACCTTGTTCAGCTCAGCCCCATCAATACTCAACGTCGCGGTATTGAGCATCCCGTCCAGATACGCCTGGGCAATCTGCTCCTGACGTTGCGCACGCAAGGCCTGGGTCAGTTGATCGCGCAGTTCGTCGAGGCTCGCGGTACGTGCCGGTTGCTGTTCGGTGAGTTTGATCACATGGAAACCCGCCGCGCTCTGCACCGGCTCGGACACCGCACCAACCTTCAATTTCGCCACCGCACCCCGCACCTCCGGCACCAGTTGCTGCAACGGTTGCAGCCCGCTATCGCCGCCCCGTTCGGCGGTCAGGCGATCCTGCGAATACTGGGTCGCCAGCGCGGCAAAATCCCCCGGCGCGCCTTGGGCTTTCCTGCTCAGCTCAGACGCCTGTTTGCGTACGTTTTCCAGACTCTGGGCATCCGGCACCGCGAGGAAAATCTGGCTGACCCGATACAGCGCCGGAGTCTGCCAGTTGGCCTTGCCGGCGTCATACGCCTGCTGCAACTCGGCCGTACTCGGATAGTCCGTCGGGACTGTACTGACCGAGCGCAGGTAATCGCGAAAGACGATCTGCTCGGTGGCCGCGCGGGTTTGCCGCACCACGTCCGGACGCTGCGCCCAGCCCTGAGCGTCGGCCTGCTCCAGCACGGCTTTCTCCGCCAACCGCGCACGAATCCAGCGCTCCAGCGCTTCACGGTTGCCGCGCAATTGCTCGCGAGTCGCCGGCGGGACGGTCGCCAGCAGCGCCTGCAACTCCTGCGGCGTCACTTGCTGATTGCCCAACCGCGCCACCGCAGGCCCCGCAGCAACCGCCGCCAACGGCGACGATTGCTGGGCGGCAACCGGGTCTGTGCCCGGTCGCAGCACCAGCGCCACGGCTACCACCAACAGCGCCACTGCCCCGGCGCCGATCACCATGGCAGGCTTTTTCACAGCGCGACTTCCTCTTGCTCAGCGGTAGCGACTTTTGCCGTCGAAGCTTGTGCGGCCTGGCTGAAATCACGCAGGTAGACGATGAACTCCTGCAACAGGCGATCCCACAATTCCAGATTGCCGCGCAGGTGATCGTGGCTCACACCGGCCGCCAGCACCACGTCCATTTCCATCACCAGAAACTCGCCCTGCAACGACAACCGCGCAAAACGCCGGGTGGCGTTCCACTGTTCGGCCACGCCCTGTGGCAACTCACCTTGCACCCGCAGCGCGCAGCTGAAAGTGAAATCGACGTAGCTGCCCTGCTCCACCGCCGGGTTGCCGAAACGCACGGCATAGCCGATGCCCTGACTGGCGCTGAGCAACTGCACGATGCCGTTCTGTTCGGTCTGGTTGACGCGATAACCGGCCGCTTGCAGGACTTCGGTCAGGGATTGTGGGGACACATGGCTGATCAATTGAGTCATGACTTCTTCCTTGTTGGTAAATCAGTGTGCGAGCGCGGCTTGCGGCGCGTCGAATTGAGTCTTGTACAGCTCGTCACCGAACCCCTGAGCCAGTTCATCGAACTTGACCCGGGCGCTGCCCGCAAAGGGCTGGCGGATCTTCATCACCTCGGCCACATCGATGTTTTCGTAGGCGCTGAGGATCTGCTTGGCGACGCCATACATCTGCTGATTCTTGACTGAACATTGCTGCACTTGTGTGTCACGTTCAGCCAATTGCGCCTGAAGCTTAGACCGTTCTGCTTCTTTGGCACGGGCCATGACCAACAACTCGTCGTAGGCTTTCTTGAACTTGCCGACCTGTTCGCTGCTGGCGGCGATTTGCGCCTGCGCCTGGCTGTGCAGGTTCTGCTGCTGGCCGGCCAACTGCTCGGCCACGCCTTTGGCCTTGGCCAGTTCGGCGGTCAATTGCTTGATCTGCGCCTGCGCAGCCTTGGCCTCGTTCTGCGCCGCCAGTTGCGCGGCGCTGGCCTGGGCCTGCTGGCTCTGCAGGGCCTGCAACTGCTGGGTGGTGCTGCGCAACTGGGTGCGCAAGCGCTCCTCCATGCCTTCGGCGTGCGCGCCTTGCGCGATGAAAAAACTCAGCCCCAACAGTAAAACTCGTGCGTGCATGACCGTACTCCCGGCGCCTTAGAAGCGCGTGTTGATCTCAAGCTGCAAGACGTCGATGTCGAACGGCGCGCCGTACACCGCCTCGGTGCTCAGCCAGCGGCCAGTGGCGTAGACGTTCTTCGCCAGACCGTAATTGCCGCCGAGGAAATAGCCCTTGGCGTTGGTCCCGCCGAGGTGGAACGAGGAATCGTTGAAGCCGTCAGGCAAGGCATCTGGCTGGATGTACTTGTAGCCGGCGAAGAGGTTCCAGTCGCCCTGCTTCTTCAGGTCCAGCGCGTTGCCGAGGGTGAACTGCACCATCCACGCATTGGCGCCGCTTTCGATGTCGCCGTTGCTGTTGAGGTTGTTGACGATCTGCCCCTCGGCGCGTTTGCGCATGTCGCCTTCGTCGTAACCGAGGTTGTGGATGTAGTTGCCCTGGCTGCGCAATTTGAAGTCTTGCGGCAGGTCGGCGTCCCACACCAGGTTCAGGTCGAGCAGGTTGAACTCCGATGCCAGGCCGACGAATTGCGGCTGCGGCGTGGTGGTCGGGTTGGCCGGGTTCGGCGTAATGTCGCGCAGCAGGAACACGCTGTTGCCCTTCTGCATGAACGCCGCACGGGTGCCATCGGTGTCGCAGCCTGGGGCGCCTGCCCACGGCTCGCAAGGACTGGAGCGTTGCCCTTGAATGTCGTCGAAACGGTAGTAGGCCAAAGCGCCCTTGAGGCGGTTGTTGCTGTTGATCGCCCACTTGGCGCCGATCTGCGCGCCGTACAGCCACTTGTTGTCGCTTTCTTCCTTGTCGAAACCGTTGCTGGTGGTGGTGTCGTTGGTGTAATCCACCGGGAATGCACCGACGGTGCCGAACACGCCCCAGTCGCGGTTGAGCTTGTGGTCGAAGATCGCCGCCACACCGTCGAAGTTCAGGTCATTGGAATAGAGCATGTCGGTGGACATGAACGGGTTGGCGAAACGCCCGCCGGTCAGGGTCAGCTCGTCGGTGGGCTTCCAGTTCAGATAGCCCTGATCAAGCCAGATGTCTTTCTTGGCAAAGCCGCCACCGAGGTTCTGCGTGGTCGATACCGGGTTGTTGTCCGAGCCGGTGCCGATGCGGATGCCGGCGGTCCATTCCGGCGAAATCACCGCTTTCATGCCCAGCCGCGCACGCAAGCGGAACAGGTTGGTGCGGTCTTCACGGGTGTTGAGCAGCGGCGGCAGGCTGGTGCTGCTGTTGGGGTTCACGTCGTACGGGCCGTTGTTGTTGAGCTTGGCGAAGTCGACGATTTCGTTGCTGTTGCTGCCCGAGTAGTAGCGCGATTCGTCGCGCAGGCGGATGTCGCCATCGAAGCTGATACGCGAAGCCCAGTCCGGGAAGGTGTTGGGCGCCGCCCAGTTTTCCTGCTTGGCGGTGGCCATGACCTCGGCCTTGACCTGATCGCGGATCTGGTCGCGCACTGCCGCTGGCACATACTGCACGCGCACATCGCCCGGCGCTGCGACCGGACCTGCCGCCACCGCAGTCGATGCCGCTGCCTGCCTGGCCTGGGCGGCTTCGTTCTGCGCCTGGGCGATCAGCGCGTCGGCCTTGTCCTGTTTCAAAATGCCCTGCTCGACCAGCAAGCGGATCAGATTGATCGTGGCGTTCTCCGAGGGCGCAGGCGCTGCCGCGGCCTGGCCGACCAGGGTCGCGATGACCATGCCGACCGCCAGGGACAATCGATTCACGTTGGAAATCATCTGCACACAACTCCTTTTGGCAAAGCTTGAATGCTTGGCAATGAATAAGTGGGTTAACCCGGACGCCGCCCTTGCAGGGACAGGCGCACAGGCAAAGTCATGGAGGCCGGTGGCCGTTCGCTCAGGTGCGGCGCGTTACGCAGCGCCGCCAGCACCTGGGTGTCGATCTCGGGATTGCCGCTGGACTTGACCAGCTCGACCCGGGTGATTTCGCCGACGCTGCTCAGCCACACATCGGCCTGCAGCGAGAATGCGAGGTTGCGCAGATCGGGGTTCTCGCGCAGCAAGCGCTGAAACGTGAACGCGAGGAACTGGCTGTAGGTGCCGGTGCCAAGGCGTCCACCACCCGCCCCCGCCATGCCGCCACCCTTGCCGGCGCCGATGTTGAAAGCGTCGTTGCCACTCTGCGCATCGCCGTCCATTTGCATCGGGTTGGCCAGATCGTCCGCCGGTGATGGCGGCGCCTCTTCCTCGGGCTTGACCTCCTGCGGCTCGGGCGTTGGCTCAGGCTCGACGACCTTTTCTTCCACCGGGGTTTCCGGCTCCGGCGGTTTTTCCGGAGGTGGCGGCGGCGGCAACGGAATGATCGTCGGCACCTTCGGCGCTTCACGGCGCACGCCGCTCATGTCATTGGCCCACTGCCACAGGAACCACGCGGCGAGCGCGCCGAGCAGCAGCCCGGCGCCCCACTTCAGGTAACGCAACGGCGAACGCTTCACCGGCAGCGGCTCGATCGGGAGTTGTGCGGTCATCACTCAGCCCTGCGCCGGTTTGCCGGTCACCAGACCGACCTGAGACAGTTCGAGCCGGCGCAACAGATCCAGCACTTCGATGACCTTCTGGTACTGCACGGTCGCGTCGCCGCGCACGATCACCGGGAAGTCCGGGCTCTGCGCCTTCTCGATGCGCAGGCGTTCCTCCAGCTCGGCCAGGGTCACCGGGTAGGCGTCGAGAAATACCTGGCCGCCATCGTTGACCGAAATCGCCTTGGTCTTGGCCTCCGACAGCGACACCGAGGCGCTGGCCTTGGGCAGGTTGATCTGGATCCCGGAGACCTGCGCGGTGGCGGTGAGGATGAACATCACCAGCACCACCATCAGCACGTCGACCAATGGGGTGATGTTGATGCTGTCCACCGCTGCATCTTCGTCATCGTCGTGGGAGGCATTTACAGACGCCATGGCAGTGCTCCTCAGGCCGGTACGGAGTGGTTGGCGTGATGACCGCGCTGATGCGACGCCTCACTGAACTGGCTCTCGCCGTGCATCTCCGCCAGACGCGTGATGAACTCGTCGACGAACACACGCATGTCGGCGCTGACTTCCTTGTTGCGGGTGATCAGGCGGTTGTAGCCAAACAGCGCCGGGATCGCGACGAACAGGCCCATGGCGGTGGCGAGCAATGCGGCGGCCATGCCCGGCGCGATGGCGTTGATGTTGACGTCGCCGGCCATGGCGGTGCCGAGGAACACCACCATGATCCCCAGCACGGTGCCGAGCAGGCCAATGTACGGGCCACCGGCGATGGCGTTGGACAGGGTCGAGAGTTTCGAGCTGAGCGCCTGGTTCTCGCGGGTGCGCACGCCGTCCATCGAGCAACGGATGGCTTCGATGGTGGCGGCGGACACCGAAGAGGTATCGGCGCCCTGCTCGCGACGGGTACGGATTTCCTTGACCGCCACCGAGTACAGGCGCCACAGCGGCGAATGCTGCAGACGCTGAGCCAGTTGCGCGTCGTCAGCGAACATTTCCAGGCGGGTGCCGACCTTGGCGAATTGCTCGCGGAAATCCTCGTTGGCCTTGCTCACACGGCTGAGGGTGCGGTTCTTGCGCAGCATGATGATCCACGACTGGAACATCATCAGCACCAGCACGGCGATGATCACCCAGGCGTCGACCGGCACCGCGTTGAGCAGGAAACCGAGGCTGCCGAAGCCGAAACCGGACTGTTCTTCATCGACGCCGTAGGCCACCAGTTTCGACTCGGCGCCTTGGGAGGTCGCATCAGCCAGCAGCAACGGCGCCGGACGCGCGACTTTCGACAGGCGCAGTTCGTCGATGGCGCCCACGAATGGCTGGTACGGGCCTGCGGCCAGATCGCCGCCAATCGCCATCACCGAATTGAACGCCGGCATCGCTTGAGCGAGGGTCGCACTCTCACGACCATTGATGTACAGGCTGACTTTCGAACCTTCGGCGGTCAGCGCGACGTGCTGCCATTGGCCCGGATTCAGCGGCTGAGTGGCCACGGCGCGCTGGCCGTCGATCTCCACAAACGGCACACCCTGATTGACCCCGATCAGCAGACTGTTGGCGCCTTCACGGCGGGCCAGAATCAGTTGTTCGCCATTGGCCTGATCCAGACGCAGCCAGGCGCTGAAGGTGAAGGCGCTGCCAGCGCTGTGCTGCAACGATGGACTGGCCGGCAGCAGCAACGGCTGACCGCTGAACTGCAAGGCGCGCCCGATCACACCGTCAATCGCCGCGCCAGTGGCGCTTTGTGCGGTGTTGCCGTAAGCGGTGGTGTCCTTGGCCGGGGTGCCGGTGGCGCCGTCGAAGTGATACAGCGCGGTGTAATTCGGATCGAAGGTCAGTTGGCCGTTGCCGGTTGCCGGGGCCTTCTGGTTGCCGTAGTACATCCAGATGTCCTGACGCTGGCCGCCCTCGACATTCGGCACATCGACCCAGATCAGCGCCATGCCCATCAGCGCATCGAAGCTTTCGATCTGGTGGTTGAGCACGGTCTTGTCATCGGCGGCGACGAAGCGTAAATCCGCGCCGTCTTCCTTGACGCCATCGAAGGTGAAATTGCCGGTGTGCAGGCGCACCAGCAACGCGGTGCGGCCCAGCGCCTGATTGATCCCGGCGCCCTGCGGCGTGGTGTCGACGGCGATCTGTTTGCGGTAATGCCAGTCGTCCTGCCACCAGGCCTGAGCCGTGGCCGGGAGCACGAAGCCCAGGCAGATCAACAACGAAAGAATGAGGCGCTGCATGAACGTGCTCCTTTAGAAAGTGGCTTGAAGGTTGAAGTGCAGGCGCGACTCCTGCTTCGAGGTGTTCGGCCCTTCGAGTAGCGGGTAGCCCCAGTCGAGGCTGCCGGACAGCCATTTGCTGAGGCTGGCGCGGGTGCCGAGGCCGACGCTGGCCAGGGCGTAACTGGCGTCCTGGTCCGGCAGTTCGTCGCGCAGGTACAGTTGCGCGCCTTCGGCGAAGGCGTAGAAGCGCCATTCCTGCATCCAGCTGCCGGCGTATTTCGCCAGCGACGGGGTGCGCAGTTCCTGACTGAGCAGCACGCCGTCATCACCCGTGCGCTCGGCCGCCAGATAGCCGCGCACCGAGGTCGCGCCGCCAGCGGAAAACTGTTCGTTGGAGACCAGTGGCCCCGACGCCAGCTGGAACGCGCCTTTGCTCGCGCTCTGCCAGTCGTTGTCGAAAGTCCAGGTGAAGTTGCTGTCGCCCTTGAGCACGGCGAAACTCGGGTTGGCGTGGTAGCGTTTGTAGTCGAAGTCTTCGTCGGAACTGCCGTAACCAAAAATGCTGCGGGTGGCTGCGACCAGGCTCAGGCCGAGTCCAAGCTGACTTTTTTCGGTGTAGCGGAAGCCGTTGTAGGCGAAGGTGAACGGCGCATATTTCAGCGGCACCTTGTCGCTCTCGCCGGACAGGGTCAGGCGTTCGTCGAAGTCCTTGAAGTCGATACCGGCCGACAGCGAGTTCGACCAACTGCCACTGGACGGCAGCGTGTAGATCGCCGACACCCCGTAGGAATGGCCCTTGCCCAGCACGTTGCTGCCGCCGATGGTGGCGACGTTGCTGTCGGACTGATAACCGGAGAACTGCACACTCCAGCGCTCGGTCAATGGCGCGGTGTAGGAGCCCGACCAGACCTTGGCGTTGTCGGTGTCTTGCGGCGCGGTGAAGAATGTCAGGTTGATGCTGTGGCCGAGCTGCCACAGGTTGTTGTAGCCGAGGCTGGTCACGGCGCGGAGCTTTTCGGTGTCGGCGCTGTAGTCGTTGTTGAGACCGATGCTGCCGGTCCAGGGGTTCTGGTCTTCGACCTGCAAATCGACGTCCATGGTGCCGGGGCGTTGACCTTCGCGCACCAGCGGCATGACCTGACGGCCCGGGGTTTTATTGAGCTGCGCCAGTTCGCCCTGAACCTTGGCGAAGTCCGGCACCTCGCCTTCTTTCAGGGCCGGGACGTTGTCGCGGATGTCCAGCGGCGAATAGTGTTTGGCGCCGACCACGCGCACCCGGCCGACCTTGGTTTCGCTGACTTGCAGATAGACGATGCCATCCGCCACCGCTTGCTCCGGCAGTTCGACGAACACCGATTGGTAGCCGCGCTCCTGATAGGCCTTCTGCAAGGCATCGCGGGCGCCTTCGATGTCGCTCATGGCTTTCTGCGGGCCGAGAAACGGGTACACCGCCTGTTCGATGGCCCGCGCGTCGAGCACGGTGTTGCCGCGCACGAAGTATTCGTTGACGTCCACCAGACGTTGCGGCGCAGCGGCTTCGGCAGCCTCTTCGGCGAATGCCGGTTGCGCGCCGGCCGTCACCAGCAGCCAGCCCCACAGCGCCAGCCGTGACGTGAAAATCTGATCCACACTACCCCCTGAATTCGCGATGACCTGTTGGCGCTGTTGCACGCCTTGTGTGTTGCATCAATGGCTGGCGCGGCTAATTGCTGACGTGTGCGGCACCGCTGTGCTTGCCGAGCCAGGTATGCAACAGCGCGAAGTTCAAGGAGAACTCGGGCATTTGCAGCAAGGCACCGCAGAACACTTCGCCGATGATTTTCTGAATGAGCTGCACCGCACGCGGGTTGTTGAGGAGCGTGGCGATGTCGCGACTGAGGACGTTGAAGCTCCAGACTTTCTGGTTCAGGCCAAGACCGACGAACCAGCGGAACAGCAGGTTGTAATTGAGCTGTTCATACAGTTGCTGCTCGCTGGGCACCGAATACAGCAGTTGCAGGAGCAGGATGTGCATGACGGTTTGCGCGGGGATGAGCATGCCGGGCTCGGCATTGAGTTCGTGCAGCAGGTCTTGATGGGCATCGAGCAAGTCGTCGATCTGCGGGCGCAGCAATACCAGCGAATGGCCTGGCGGAATGTAGCTGGAGACCTCTTTCAAGGCGCCCTGCCAGTCATCCTGCGACACGATCCAGACCCACGGCGCACCATAGCGATACACCGAAACCGGCTTCTTGCGCGCCGCTTCGACGATCTTCGACAGGCGCTGATCGAGTTCCTGCATGCCCACTTTCGAGTAGCGTTCCATAGTCCCCATTGCCTCACTCCCGGCGTCCCGCCTCGGCTTGTGAAAAGCGCCCCGTTGGGCCCCTCAAGCGCGTTACATAGGCATGACCGGACTGGCTATGTGCTACCGAACTTTTGTCATAAAAGCTTCATTTCAAAAATTGAGATTGGCTGCGTCGACAGCAAAGGAAGGAATTGTTCCGGGGGCGGGTGCTGAATCAGATGACGCTTCGCTGAGACTGCGGTTCAGCAAAGCGCCAAAGCTGGATGACAACGGGCATCAACATGTTTGGTTGAAGAATTCAAACCGTTTTCAGACTAAAAGTTCCGGAAACTTTCAACTCTTTAGGGCCAGGTGGGTTGGGATTACCCTCTAGTTTCATCAAAATATCAAACTTGCCTTCCGTTTTTCGAGGTGAGTCCGTATACGCGACAGTGACTTCGCCCGATGTGGCAACATAGGCGAAATTGTGCATATCGGAATAATCCAGATATCTCGCAACAGACAGTTGACTGACAGGATAAGTGGCCGAAAGAGCCTTCTTCGGAAACCCCAATTCGAAATATTTCTTAGGCTCCATATGACCCCCAACCCCCTCCCTGACCGAAACCTTGAAGCCATTACCCGAATCTTCAAATGAAAGTGCATCGGCTCTTACGTCACCGCGCTCATCGGTTTTCACTTCAAAGCTGCCCGACGTCTCTGATTCTCCACTGGTCGCCATTTCGTTCTCCCATGACAAGCGCATGTCCTGTCATTTGTTAGTTGAGATTAAAGTAGAAGCATGAACCACACTTCTGTAGGGTTTAATACGCCGGCTGCCTTATCGGGTCTACTGTCAAACTTGACAGTGGACAAACAACTGAAAATCTGAACGACCACAACGAACAGCACTTCAGGAATATACCGGCCATCTTTCAATGATTTTTCCGTCGCGTATCGCCAGCAAATCACCGAACTGCAACAGCACCGCTTCGGTCTGGGTCGGACGCAGGAACACTTGATCTTCGACGTTCAGGCCCACGGCATTCGAACCGTTGACCATCTCCTGATTCGAACTGCGGCCATACACTCCGTTGCTTTGTAGTCCGGCCGGCGATTCGAACTCGGCCATCCAGTTGCCGCCGTAAATGAAAAAGGTCTGGCGCTGGTTGGTGTCCCACCAGGAGAACAGCCGCGACTTGTCATCCAGCGCCGGAATGTTCACCGCCCCCGTACTCTTCAACACAGGCGTGGCGATGTAGGTCGCCGGCACGTGATCGACCAGCGACGGCAGGTCGTAGTGCGTCGGCTTGAGCATCGCCGTGCCCACCGAAACCTCGGTGCTCATCTGCTCGTTTTCATGGATGCGGTAACTCGGGCTGCCGGCGGTGTTCAGGCACAGGTTGTCATTCCACAACGTCGGATACTGCTGGCGGGTGAAATCCACGCAGCGCTGATAAATCACCATGACCTTGGCGAACAGTTCCTCGGGCGAACCGAGAATCCCCGGTACGCCCATGCCCACGAACGGGTCGTAACCCATGAGCCCGGCGAACTGCAGATGCTGCGGATTGGCGCTGATCAGCGTGAGCATCTGCCCCAACACATTCACATCACTGACCCCGCCGCGATGCAGGCCGACATCCAGTTCGATGTTGATGCGCATCCGCGTGCCCAGCCCCTGCGCCAACGCGAGGTATTGCTGCAGGCGCTCAGGCCCGTCGAGCAGCCATTGCAGTTGCCTGGAAGGATCGAACGAGCCTTTGTGGTTTTGATAAAACAGCTCGGCTGAACGCACCGGCAACGGCTTGCCGAGCAGAATGTCGGACTGCGGAAACGTGACCGCATCGTGATTGAGAAACGGCTGGTGAAACGACATGAGTTTTTGCGTCCCGGCCCGTTGCGCGATGTAGCTCAACAGCCCCGGCGAAGGCAGGGATTTTTCCACCAGACGCAATTGCTTGCCGCCGCGTTTGACCGACTGCATCACCACGTCGATGTTGTGATCGAGGCGATCCAGATCGATCACCAGCACCGGGCGCATCGGGCCTTTGTCTTTCAGTTCATTATTCAGCGCGCGGAAATATTCGCTGTACGGCGCACCTCGATCACCCGGTCGCAGCCAGGTGCCCAAGCCCACCAGTAAAGCGCCGACACCCAACGTGCCGAGCATGAAATTGCGTCGATTGAGCGCCATCAGCTCACCCCCAGAATTGACGACAGATGCGCATTGAGAAAGCGTCCGCTCGGATCCAGCGCCTGACGCACCTCGACAAACTCGCGCCAGCGCGGATACAGCGGCTGCAACGTGCGGGCGTTGAGCGTGTGCAACTTGCCCCAGTGCGGGCGGCCGTTGTACTTCCAGAAAATCGGCTCGACCGCCGCGAAAAAGTTGTGGTGATCCATCTGATAGTGCTGGTGCACCGAGATCGAACAGCTGTCGCGACCCTCGAACATGCTCAGCGGAATATCGTCGGCTTTCACGTAGCGATACTCGATGGGAAACCAGGTGCGCAGGTCTTTGTCGCGAATCAGTTTGAGAATCTCGCGCAGGCACGCCGGGCCGTGTTCGGCAGGCACCGAGTACTCCATCTCGTTGAAGCGCACGGTGCGCACGTTGGCGTAGATGTCAAACGAATCACCGACCCGATCATCGAAATTCGCCAGATGCCGGAGGCTGTTGAGCAGCGTGCTGCGCAGCTCAGGGAAATCGCTGCCATATTTGTCGATCTTCTCGATCAGGGTCACGAACTCGTTGCCGCCCTCCTCTTCGGGCGGGATCGGCGGCGTGGCCGGGTCGCTGGTTTCGTTGAGGGCGATAGACAAGGCGTAATCGGAATGGGTGACCACGAGCATTTCCCAGTGCTGATTTTCGCGGGTGTTTTTGTCGAGGTCTTCCAGCAGCTCTTCGGTCCTGGCGATCCACTGACGCTCGCGCAGGCGATAGGCCGGGCGATTTTGCAGGCGGATTTTCGTCGCCACGCCCAGTGCGCCCAAGGACACCCGCGCAGCGTTGAACACCTCGGGATGGCGCTGGCTGTCACAGTCCAGCACCTCACCATTGGCCGTCACCAACTGCATGCCGCAGACGTGGGCGGAATAGGACTGAAAGGTTTTGCCGGTGCCGTGGGTCGAGGTGGAAATCGCCCCGGCGAGGGTCTGATAGTCGATGTCGGCCATGTTTTGCAGCGCCTGGCCGACGTCCTTCAGCGGCACGCCCATGCGCGACATCGGCGTGCCGGCAGCGAATTCGGCCTGCAGGGTTTTCGGGTCGTGATCGAGCAGCCCGGTGAAATAGCTCAGCGACAGCAGCGTGCCGTCGGTGGGCACCAGCGCACTGAACGAATGCGCCGAACCGACCGGGCGGATTTTGCCCTGGGCCTGGCGAATCGCAGCGCTCAGTTCATCGAGATTCTTCGGCGCCAACCGCGCCGCCGGCAGGCAACTCTGCCCGCCCGACCAGTTGCGCCAGGGAATCAGTCGCGGCGCGCGCATCAATTGCCCAAGCGCGGGATTGGCCGCCAGCGCACTGAATGCGCCGACGATGCTTGCCCGCTGCAACAACTGCCGGCGTGTCAGATCCATGCTCATGCGCGCACCCTTATTGTGGGAGGGGCTGATCGGCCATGAAGCCGATCAGTTGCAGGAATTGTTCTTCCGAACACTCGACGCACTGGCCCATCGGCGGCATACCGTTGTAGCCGTTGATGGCGTGGTCGAGCAGCGTGTCGGCGCCCTGCTGGATACGCGGTTCCCAGGCTTTACGGTCACCGGTCAATGGTGCGTTGGCGGCCGGATTGGCGTGACACAGCTGGCAGCTGTTGGCGTAGATCTGCGCCAGTGCCGGGTCGGAGGGGGTGGCGTTGCTCGCAACGCGATGGGTGGCTGGAGGTTTGGCGTCATCGCCGCAGCCAGGCAGCGCAATCGCCAGCGCCAGCAAAAAGGTCAATCGCAATGCCCGCATAACGATCCTCGCGTGGGATGCCGTTTATTGTTGTGAGCCCACCTTAAGGCAGCGGCGCCAGCGGGTTGAGGGCATTGCGGGACAGTGAGGGGAACTTCGGGGGCCAGCAGAAAATGTTCAAACCATACAATTCAACTGTGGGAGCGGGCTTGCTCGCGAATGCGGTGTGTCAGCCATGAGGATGTCAGTTGAAAGGACGCATTCGCGAGCAAGCCCGCTCCCACATTGGATTTCATAAACCAGTCAGAGCTCTGTTCCGCATCTCTGCGTGACATTCGCGTGACATTGGCGGGTTTAAATGTCGGCGCATTCAGGCGTATAACCTGTAAAGACTTTTTGATCTGTATACGGACATCAATACGGGGTAGCGACATGACCACAGCAAACATCCTTGGCAATCTGTTCCCTTCTGTCAGCGACATCCCGGAAAAATACCGCCTCGACGGTCAGGTCGAGCAACGCGAATACCTCGTCGATGGCGAACTGCGGCGCTGGGACGGCCCGCTCGCACAAGTGCGTAGCCCGGTCTATATCCATGGCGAAAGCGGCGATGAACAAGTGATCCTCGGCAGCACGCCACTGCTCGACGCCGACACCGCCCTCACCGCCCTCGACGCCGCCGTGCGCGCCTACGATCGCGGTCAGGGCCAGTGGCCGACCATGCGCGTGGCCGAACGGATCCAGCACGTCGAAGCGTTCCTCGGGCGTATGCGCCAGCAGCGCGAAGCCGTGGTCAAACTGCTGATGTGGGAGATCGGCAAGAACCTCAAGGACTCGGAAAAAGAGTTCGACCGCACCTGCGACTACATCGTCGACACCATCAACGCGCTGAAGGAACTCGACCGCCGCTCCAGCCGTTTCGAACTGGAGCAGGACACCCTCGGCCAGATCCGTCGCGTGCCGCTCGGTGTCGCGCTGTGCATGGGCCCTTACAACTATCCGCTGAACGAAACCTTCACCACGCTGATTCCGGCGCTGATCATGGGCAACACCGTGGTGTTCAAACCGGCCAAGCTCGGCGTGCTGCTGATCCGCCCACTGCTCGAGGCGTTCCGCGACAGCTTCCCGACTGGCGTGATCAACGTGATCTACGGCAGCGGCCGCGAGACGGTCAGCGCGCTGATGGCCAGCGGCAAGATCGACATCTTCGCCTTCATCGGCACCAACAAGGCCGCCAGCGATCTTAAGAAACTGCACCCGAAACCGCACCGTTTGCGCGCCGCGCTGGGTCTGGATGCGAAGAACCCCGGCATCGTCCTGCCGGAAGTCGATCTGGACAACGCAGTCAGCGAAGCGGTCACCGGTTCGCTGTCTTTCAACGGCCAGCGCTGCACCGCGCTGAAGATCCTGTTTGTGCACGAGGACGTGGTCGACGCCTTCATCGAAAAATTCAACGCCAAACTCGCCACGCTCAAGCCGGGCATGCCGTGGGACAGCGGCGTGGCGCTGACGCCGCTGCCGGAGTCGGGCAAGGTCGACTACCTGCACGGTCTGGTGGCCGACGCGCAGAGCAAGGGCGCACAAGTGGTCAACCCGAACGGCGGCGAGAGTCGTGAGTCGTTCTTCTACCCAGCCGTGCTGTACCCGGTGACGCCGCAAATGCGCGTGTACAACGAAGAACAGTTCGGCCCGGTGGTGCCAATCGTTCCATATCGCCATCTCGATACCGTGATCGATTACGTGCTGGAATCGGACTTCGGCCAGCAACTGAGCCTGTTCGGCACCAACCCGGTGGCGATCGGCCGACTCGTCGACACTTTTGCCAACCAGGTCGGGCGGATCAACCTCAACGCCCAGTGCCAGCGCGGCCCGGACACCTACCCGTTCAACGGGCGCAAGAACTCCGCCGAAGGCACGCTGTCGGTACACGATGCGCTGCGGGTGTTTTCGATCCGCACACTGGTGGCGACCAAGTTCCAGGACAACAACAAGGATCTGATCAGCGAAATCATTCGCGGCCGCGATTCGAGCTTCCTGACCACCGACTACATCTTCTGACGAGGACTTTGCACTGAGCACCTTCAGCACCCACCGACTGCCACCGCTGCTGCGGCGAATCCTGCGTCCGTTGCTGGACCCCTACCGCCGCTACCAGCACGCCCGAGTGATTCACGCGGTGCGGGTAGCACTGGGGCTGCTGGCGACCATTCTGCTGACCACCGGCATCAACCTGCCCCACGGCGAGTGGGCTTCGGTGACCATGCTGGTGGTGATCGGCGGTCTGCAACACCACGGCAACATCGGCAAGAAAGCCGCTGAACGCGCCACCGGCACCCTGATCGGTGCCGGCGTCGGTCTGCTGCTGGTGGCCCAACAGGCATGGCTCGGCATGCCGTGGCTGACCTACTTTGCGATGGCCGTGGTCTGCGGATTCTTCTCCTATCACGCCATCGGCAAAGGCGGTTACACCGCCCTGCTTTCGGCAATTACCGTGTTCATCGTCGCCGGACATGGCGACAACCCGATCACCGACGGCTTGTGGCGCGGCGTCGACATCCTGATCGGCATCGCCCTGGCCCTGGCGTTCTCCTTCGCACTGCCGCTGTACGCGGTTTATTCGTGGCGCTACAACCTCGCCGATGCCTTGCGCGACTGCGCCACATTGTACGGACGAATCATCAGCGGCCAACCGGTCAGCGCCGATGAACATCTGAAGCTGATGGGCCGGGTGACCACGGTGATGGTGCAACTGCGCTCGCTGATGCCTTCAGTGTCCAAGGAAGTGAAGATTTCCATGACCGAACTGGACGCGATTCAGCGCAACCTGCGAATGTGCGTCAGTACCCTGGAAATCCTCGGCAACACCCGCCCCGATGCCAACGACCCTGAAGCCATGGCGCACCTGCAATCGGCGCTGCGGGCCGAGCACCGGGTGATCCGCGTGCAACTGATCGGCATGGCCCGGGCCTTGAAGTCCGGGGCGGCGCAACGCCTGGCGCGCCCGCTGGAGCTACCGGACGCCAGCCTCGACACACCGGTCTACAGCACGCTGGACGGTTACCGTTTGCTGACCCGACAACTGGCGGCGAACATCGGCGAATTGCGTCAGCGTCTGGCGAAAACCGCGCCGCGCTGGAACATCTGAGCGTTACTGCGTCAGCAGTGGGCGACGCTTCAGGCCCCAGCCCTGTTGCATGCCGGCGGCGGCCAGCAGAATTGCCGCTACACCGAGCCATTGCAGGGTTTCCAGGCGATGGCCGAAGGCGAACCAGTCGACGAAAATCGCCGCAATCGGGTAGATGAAGGACAGCGCTCCGGTCAGTGCAGTTGGCAGTTTCTGGATCGCACCGTATAGCAGCACATACATCAGGCCCGTGTGGACAACGCCCAACGTCACCAGACTGGCCCATGCTCCGCTGGTTTGCGGCAGGCCGTTGAAGTGCGCGAACGGCGCGAGCAGCAGCACCCCGGTGCAGACCTGGATCAGGGCGATCAGATGCGGCGGCGTGCCGGTCAAACGCTTGATGATCAGCGCCGCTATCGCGTAGAGCAACGCCGCGCCCAATGCCAGCGCAATCCCCAGCAGATACTCGCCACCGCCCTCACCCTGCCCGCCATGGGCGCTGACGATCGCCAGCATGCCGAGAAAGGAAATCGTCAGCCAGAACAGTTTCTGCAGGGTGATTTTCTCGCCAAGAAACAACGCCGCCAAGCCGACCAGCATGAACGGCTGCACGTTGTATACCGCCGTCCCGATGGCAATCGAGGCCCGGGAATACGAGCCAAACAACAACACCCAGTTGCCGACAATCGCCACACCGCTGAGTACCGCGAGGAGGAACGTGGTGCGGGTCAGAATACCCGGGCGCAAGAAGCCGAACGCCGCACAAATCAACAGCAAGGTGCCGGCGCCGAACACGCAACGCCAAAACACCACGTCCAGCACCGGCTGCCCGGATACCAGCACGAACCAGCCGATGGTTCCGGAAATCAGCATAGCGGCGGTCATCTCCAACGAGCCGCGACGGGTTGTTGTGTCCATCATTAATCTCCCTTGGCGTTTGACGAAAGCGTGGCAAAAGTATGCCAAGCCGACACCACGTGCCTCCAGCGCAAAAAGCAGGCTAAACTGGATTTCTGCCTTCTTTATCGCGGGTGGTTTCCTTCAAATGCCTAATCCCGGAGTTGCCCCATGACCGACGATATCGACCAGATCCTCATCAGCGCCCTGATGGAAGACTCGCGCCGCTCGCTCAAGGCGTTGGCGCAGATCAGCGGCCTGTCGTCGCCCAGCGTGGCCGAGCGGTTACGCCGGCTGGAAGAGCGTGGCGTGCTCAAGGGCTATACGGTCGAAATCGATCCCAAATGCTTCGGTTATCAACTGCAGGCGATCGTCCGGGTGCGACCGCTGCCGGGGCAATTGCAGGAAGTGGAACGGCAGATCCTGTCGATCCCGGAGTTCACCGAGTGCGACAAGGTCACCGGCGAAGATTGTTTTATCGCGCGCCTGCACGTGCGCTCGATGGAGCAACTGGACACCCTGCTCGACCGGCTCAATACACTGGCTGAAACCAACACCGCGATCGTCAAGAAAACCCCGGTCAAACGTCGATTGCCGCCGATGGCATGAGTGCGTTTTGCGCGTATTCGGCGTAGATTGAGGTTTTTCCGACGAAGGATTGGCGGCGATGAATATTCAGGCAGTGATGCTGATGGCATTGGTGCTCAGCGGGTGCGGCACGGTGCAGACCGTTGTGAGCAGTGACCAGAAGACCGCTGAGCGTCTCAGGAACGAGAAAACCTACTGCGGTGCGGTACCGCGGATCTACAGCGGCGTGACCTACGACTTCTGCCTGATGCATGCCGAACTGAAGGATGGCGTTGATGCGTTCGACTACAAGAACGCCAACCCCGGCGTGCTGATCGATGCCGCCGCATCCGGCGTACTCGACACCCTGTTGTTGCCCTACACCCTCTACAAGCAGCAGGCGGACGGCAGCATTGTGATCAACTGATCGCGCTTGTATTTTCGCAGACAACAAAAAACCCGCCGAAGCGGGTTTTTCGTTATTTCACAACAGCGATCAGTCGTCGCGGCTCATGATGCCGAAGATCTGCAACAAGCTGATGAACAGGTTGTAGATCGATACATACAGGCTGATGGTCGCCATGATGTAGTTGCGCTCGCCACCGTGGATGATCGCGCTGGTCTGGAACAGAATGCAGACCGACGAGAACAGCACGAAGCCGGCGCTGATCGCCAGTTGCAAACCGCTGATCTGGAAGAACATGCCCGCCAGCGTTGCGCCCAGCAACACGAAGAAACCGGCGGTGATGAAACCACCGAGGAAGCTCATGTCCTTGCGGGTGATCAGCACGTAGGCCGACAGACCACCAAACACCAGCGCAGTCATCGCAAATGCCGAACTGACCACTTCAGCGCCGCCCTGCATGCCCAGGTAACGGTTAAGGATCGGGCCAAGCAGGAAACCCATGAAACCGGTCAGCGCAAATGCAGACACCAGGCCCCACGCGGAATCACGGAGTTTGTTGGTAAGGAAGAACAGCCCGTAAAAGCCGATCAGCACCACGAAAATATTCGGGTAGCCGACGCGCATCTGCTGAGCCACGAAAGCCATCACACCGCTGAATGCGAGGGTGAGCGCCAGTAAGCCGTAAGTGTTGCGCAGGACGCGGCTAACCTCTAGCTGCTCAGCCTGCACGCTGTTGTGAACTGCGTAATCCTGTTCGCGCATGGCGACACTCCTGTTGGTTTGAAACGTTCAGTGGCAAAGATCATAACAGACGCTCTGTAACAAGCCATGCACAGAGTTTGACAGTGTGTTTCATTCAGGTATTATGGCGCCCGCAACGCAACGGAGGTGTGGCCGAGTGGTTTAAGGCAACGGTCTTGAAAACCGTCGACTGTAACAGGTCCATGAGTTCGAATCCCATCGCCTCCGCCATATTTGATACGACAAAGCCCTGATTATTCAGGGCTTTGTCGTTTCTGGCGTTTATGAAAACTTCTGCCTTTCGGTATGTGTTCCATATCTTTTGTGGACGCGCTCCATAACTCGAGCGATTTTTCCCCTCTCCGGCGCCGTGCCAATCGTTAAAACACTCTTCATGTAACACGGTGCTGCGCTCATTCCTTGGCCGCCAAGGAAACCAAAATGCCCAACTCCGACCTGCTCCCTTCCCTGCTCTTCAAGATCAACGAAAACCAACTCGCCCTCGAAGCCGCCATCATGGAGCTGTCCAACTGGGTCGAGCAGCGCGGATCGGCAGATGTCGCCGAGAACGTCCGCGGCGCACTCTGGACGATCGACTAGAACGAGGAGTTCATCAAGATGACCTTGGCCGTTTTGATGGCGCCCGAGTGAGCGCTATCGGCCCAGAGTGTGTAAAAACGTACCTTGAGGTGCATCACATCCAGCTAGCAATCTGAGCCAACCGCCGGAACGCTCTGACGAACATAATAATTGTCGAATTCACTGCTTTCGACAAATTGAAAGCCATGGCGGATATAAAAGCGATTCGAAGCGCTTTCTTTGAGAGCTCCAACTTTAATAGGGAGCGCAGCCTCATCCGCCACTTTGAAAATCTGAGTGAGAACAACAGAGCCTATACCTGATCCTTGCGCGCTCGGTCTCACATACAAATGATCGAGCAAGAGTTCATTGTGGTGATGCTTGACCACTACAAAACCAACCTTTTCTCCAGATACCTCGATGTAGTGTGTGTTGCGAGCTTCAAAACCGCTAAGAAATCGCTCGCGCGCGCGCACCGGATCAAATCGCCCAACACGCTCCAGACTTTCGCGCATGGCCTCAATTCGAATGGCTACAAGATTGTCCAAGTCGCTTTGTTGAGCTAGGACCAAAACGACTGGGGAATTTTGATTGGGTGTGATGGGCATATTTTGCGCTCTATTTACCATCCTGGAAGGCCAGTATAGAGAGCCTGATCTGTGGGACCCAGTTTGACTTCACCGTTGAGTTAAGACTGAGTGGCACCTATTTTTCTAAATGTCGCAACAGGCTGCTTTTGGCCGATCTCTACAGTAACTCCCTCCCCCTTCAAAGTCAGCCGCTATAGCGGCAAGGACGAAGTCATGTCTGAACAAAAGCCAATAATCATGCACGACGCTCCGGAAGCGGCCAGCCTCAAAACGGTAACCGGCTGGGTTTCCGCTGATGGTCGCTTTTCGGCGCCGACGAAAACCTTGCCCGCTACTGCGGAGCCACCCACCGCCGCTGCGAAGCGAACCCGGATCACGATATCTACGAAGTGAACGGCTACTGCAAAGCGTGCCACCACGCTCGGCGCCAAGCAAAATTCGCGGCGATGCCAGTAAAAGAATGGGCCGGCGAACCTCTGGTCATCTTCGATAGTGATCGGTACATCTTCGATTAAGACGATCTGCGCGACTACCTAGTCGACAGCGATATCGATCTGGCCGACCTGCAGCTCTGCATCTGCGAACCAAACTACCCCAGTCAAATCGAACCGGCGAACCACTTCTGCGACGACTTGCCAAAGGACAGCGAGATCCGCGACGACCAGTTGCTCGCGGCGTTCAATCTGCTGAACGAGATAATCCGCCAGTCCGAGCCCTTGTCGTGGTCGGAAGGCAAGTACGCCGCGCAGCTCCCGCAATCGCTCATTGATGAAATTGCGGCTGCTCGGGTGACGCCATGATCGCCACCCTCTGGTTCGCCTACGTCTTTATCTACAAGGGGCCGAGACCATGGCTGTAAAGTCCAGCCAACGCGAAGCCTCCGTCACTTTCTTGGAAATAGCCATCTCAGAGCGACCGAAAGAGCCGCTGCCATGAAGGAGCCAGCAATGTTCAAAGATGAGTGAATCACACTGAGAAATTCACCGAAGGTCGCCGTCTCCGGATCAGCTTTCATGAGAAACAATATAATGAAGCCGAGATAACAGCCTAGAGCACACCCTAAAAATGCCTTCATTTCAGAGCGGGCAAAAGCTATGAAGTGTTGAGTTAACAAAGCACCGCTGTGGGCAGCGCTTCTTAGCGACTCGTTGAAATTCATAGACTGGTTCCTTCCATTGACTGTTGGCTGAACAATAGTAAATCAACGTAAACCAAACCCCAATCTCCCTACATGCCTGAGGCTGTCTTCAAAAGGCAGCTTTCGGCAGAAGCAGTCATTGAATAGATGGATTTAAATCAAGGCGGAATACTTTATGCGGCCGAAGGCTGGCATCAAGAGTTAGATCCGGGTAAAGAAATCTGATTTAGGATCACGATGGAACTCAAGACGCGTGACTGTTTGGGCTTAGAGATGATTGCCAGGATTTGACTCTCCGCCACGTTTTGGCGGCATCCATCGCGGCGTATCCGTCCGGTTATCACCGGGCGATGCAACAGATTGGTCAAATCGTTCAACGAGTGCTGCGATCAACGTCTGATGGCCGTTGGAAGGCGTGCAAGCCCTAGCAATATCGCCAGCAAGGCACAGATCAACAGCGTCAGCCCAAAAGCCTGGCACCAGGCTGCCAAGGTCAAGCCGGCGCCGATCACCAAGTAATACAACAAACCGAACAGCGCCCCTGCCGTGCCGAGGCAATCGCGATAAGCAGCCAATGCCGCCCCCAGCACATTCGGAATCGCCATACCGAAAGCCATCACCACCAACAACATCGGCAGAATGAACAGCCAGCTTTCCTGCAGCATCATTACCAGAACGCTGCCTGACAACGCCACGCCTCCGGCGACCAGGACCAATTGCTCACTGTTCACTCCCCGCTTGAGCAATCCTTTGTTCAACCACGCTCCCAACCCTGACCCCAGCGCCAATAGCACACCACTATAGCCAAACTGTTCACCGGACAAATCCAGTCGCTCGAAGATGAACGGTCCCAGGCTGTAGTAACTTGACATCGCAATGTTGAATACCGCCACCAACCCGACCGAGCGCCATATGGCCCAATCCTTGAGCATTAAGCTTAAGGTGCCGAACAAAGGCGCAGTCGGGAGTGAAGCCGGGCGAGTTTCAGGCAATGCCCAGAGGCACCAGGCCCACAACACCAGCGCCAGCAACAGCAGGCAAGTGAGCATGCCGCGATAGCCGAAAAAGTGAACCAGGCTAGCCCCGGTAAACAATCCGATTGCAGGACTGGCTGCCAGAGCAATGCCCATTAGCGAAAACACTTGAGCCAGTTCAACGCCACTGAATCGATCACGCAGAACAGTTTGCGTCACCACCGACCCCACTGCTGCACCGAAAGCGGCCAGTGACTGGGCAATCAACAACCCGCCAAAGGAGCTGACGCTCAAGGCCAGACAGGAGGCCCCACCGTATAGGGCCAGCCCGGACAGCATGATCGGACGCCGTCCGAATCGGTCGCACAGCCGCCCCCACACCACCACACCCAAAGCGAAGGCCAGAAAATACACGGAGAGAATTTGCCCTGCCGCTTGGGGACTTACTGCAAACGCCTGCACGATATCCGAGAGCGCGGGACTATAGAGCGCTTGGGCAAGCTGAGGAAACATCAACAGCACCACCGCCAGCACCAGCAGATTTTTCAGATTCATTGAAAGGGACTTCCCAGGGAAACAGGGAAGGATTTTAAAGAGACGTCAACGGCGTATTATCTAAACTACGACAACTTATCAATCAAATCGGACAATTTATGGCTTGGCTACCTGCCAATGCGCCTTTCGATCCTGACAAGTTCAAAGCCCCGGTAATCGGTATCGGAGCGCTTCTTGGCAATCATGATTCGGGGGTTCACCAACACCAACGTGGCCAGCTACTGTTCACTCAACAGGGCTGCACTCGTATCACCCTGGTCAATCAGTTGTGCCTGTTGCCACCGACCCGAGCGGCCTGGATTCCCAGTGGTGTAGCGCACCGTGCTGTGATGCAACAGACCGTCGACTACCGGTCGGTGTACGTTAGCCAGGCGTTGGCTGCGCAGTTGCCCGAGAAAGTTCGAGTAATCGAAGTCAGTGCCCTGCTGAGGGCCGTATTGGAGGCGATGTGTTTGGCCCCTTTTGACACCGAGTGGGAACACGGCAAATATGCTCATTTGCTTGGGCTGTGCCTGGCCGAAATCAACGAAGCCACCGAGCAACCGACACTGCTGCCACTCCCCCGAGACAAACGACTGACGCCGTTGCTGAAGAACCTTGAGCAACTACCACCCGAGTTACAGGTACTACAGCGGCAGGTAGGTGCCAGTAGCAAGACCATCAGTCGAATCTTCCTGAGAGAAACCGGCATGGGTTATCAGCAATGGCGTCAGCAATGGCGACTGATGCGCGCCATCGAATTGCTCGCCACTGGCCACAGCATCGCCTTCTGCGCCTATGAGTTGGATTTCGCCAGCGAAAGTGCGTTGATCGCCTTCTTCAAGGGCATGACCGGCACCACGCCACGGGGTTATTTCAAGGAAAAGCCTTTAACTTGAGGGGGCATTTTCGAAATATCTCTCGTCGGGCAATTTACCGGGATCAATCAGTTGCAACCCTGGAGGCCTTTGCTCCCGTAAAATCGGCAGCCAAGCGCTCAAAATCGGCTCTTCAGGGATTGCCCTGAAAATGTATGTGGCATAGGTGAGCACTGCCCCCTAAGTATTGAATAGCTAGACAAACATCACTCACCGTACTATCGGTGTTTTCCAGCCAAAGTGCTTCATCGTAGTATTTGGCTCGAGACTTCTTCTCATAAGGTGACGTCCATGAAAGCTAATGAACTTCTTCCAGACCACGTCGACTCACGCGAAATTAACGGGGTGGTTGTGCGCAAGGGAACGGTTGGTGCATTTTTGATCAACGCGAAAGTCTGGCTTGATTCCTCCTCGGATTCGACGCAGCACCAACAGGCGGAACGCGACATGGTCGAGTCGCTGCCAGCCCTGCGGGCGCTTGGTTTTCTTGACGTATTTGCAGCCCGCGATCCGGCTTTGCAAAAGCTGATCGATTCCGTTTGACCGCACAGTTCAAGATTCCGGTTTGTTTGCCCTCTAGTAAGCGGTTCAGCACGTTGACATCGCGAACGTAATAAACCCCGTGGTCAGCGTGGTGAAAATCAATCCGAAAAAGAACAAGCCGTCGGCGATTCTTTCCAATAGGTGGTTGCGCTTGGTTCCTCGAGTGCGTAACGCCCAATAGGCGATCAGGCAAGTCATCAGGTAAATGATCGCATTGATCGCCAGCATGCTCTGCCCCATCACATCTTCCTGGCGAGTATTGATGACCACCCGCAGGATTCCGACCACCGTCAGGCACACCCCGACCATCGCGCCGGACGAGTTGAAGATGTGGATGCAAATATCGTCATCAAGTTTGGTGCGCCGTTCACTCATTGAGTCAACTCATCTATTGCGAAAAAAAAATTGCCCGCATTGATACTGTTCTTGATCATTTTTTCAGCCCCTTATCGATTCGACTGGTCGGGACTCCACCGTCAAAATGCGGTGGAGTCCGACTCGCTCATCAGAAAAAGTGAGTGAACCGAATGGCGCCTTCACCCATGCGGTAACCATCCCCGGACTGCCCGGTGTAGTCGAGCCGTACTTCGGAATGCGCGCTGACCTTGAGATCGACACCCGCGTTGTACTGATTCAGTTGGTGAGGCGTGGCCATTTCGCTGTTGAACGACTGCACACTTTCGCCGGAGCCGATCAGGCGCATATCCGTGTTCCAGTTATCGCCGCTGTAGAACGCCTTGCCCACGGCCACCGAAGGTTTCACTTCAGCACCGTTGCTAAAGCGCAGGTGTTCACCGATTTCCACCATCGGTGATGCCGAGAAGATCGTACCGTTGCCAGCGTTCACTCTCAGGCCGAGCACTCCGGCATCGGACTCCTGGAAGCCATCGGTATGGATATTGATCGCATGCACATCGACGTAGGGTTTCACATACCAGCTGCCTCCATCGACCAGATAAGAAGTGCGCGAATGCAGGCCAATGTTGTAGGCATCGAACGAGCCCTTGGCGTCGAGGTTCTGATTACCGACTTGCAAGTGCCGTGTTGACTGGTACTTGCCTTGCGCCGCATCGAGAGCACCACTGAAAGTCCACTGGCCGATCTCGCGTTTGACCACTGCGCCGAGGCTTACCCCATTGTCGGTGACACTGCCGACGCCGCTGGAGGCCGACTCACTGCCGTCGTTATAGGCCATCGATCCGCCGACCCACCAGCCGTCCGCAAGCTCGTGCTGACCGCCCACTTGCACCACATGCTCGTTGACGCGATAGGAGTCGTCGCTGCCGTTGACATGGGTGTTCTGATCATCGGCCCGGGTCCAGACACAGTCGTGTTCATGCTTGTCCGAGTTGAAGTCGCGCTCATCCGGGCACGTGTTCATCCGATCAACGAACGACTCACTGGCGGTCAACCGTGCAACGCCAACCATTTGTAGCGATTCGGCACTCAGGCCGGACAGCGCCGCACTGTATTGTTGCGGGTTTTTCACCTGGTCCAGTGCGCTGTAGAGCGGTGCCAGCGCCGTCACGCCACTGTCGAAGTTGGCCTGCAAATGGTTCGCCAGTTGCTGCGCGTTGCGGCTCAGGCCAGCCGAGTGGGCGGCGCTTGAGAACTGCGCATCGGGTGTTACCGAAAGCGTGTTGTCGGCCAGTTGCGACTTATAGCTATACAGATAGTTGGAGTCATCCTGGACAGCCAGATTATCTACAGTCAGTCCTTTGGTCGCGGAGATGACTTGTTGGGTTGATGAAGCCATGGTCACGGGTGCGACTTTCAGCGTGCCGCTCAGATTCGCTGTCCCTTCGACGACCAGTGTCGACGCCTGTCCGCCAGCGAAATCAATGTGGCTGAGCAATGTTCCGGTGCTGGCAAGATTGCCTTTGATCATCGTGTCGGGGGTAAAAATGTTGCCGGCCTGCAGACCGCTGCCAACCACCAATGTGCCCGGGTTCACAATCGAACCGATGTAACTGACGCCCCCCAGTACGGGAGCCCAAGTACCATCGTTCGCCAGCGCCCCGCTTCCCAGATTCAGCGAGCCATTGAGTGTGCCACCTGCGCTATTGTTTACGTTGACCTCATTACGCTGTGCAACCACCGCATAGGAATCACTGCCAATCTGCCCGCTGTTGGTCACCGTGTTGCTGGTCGCATTACTGTTGATGACAATGGCATTGGAGTGACTACTGTTAACCGTACCGCTCACATCTACATTTACCGGGTTAGCCGATGGCGCGGAGCTGTCGGTGTTGACGAAAATAGCCGGAGAGTTGATCCCGGTGGTCGTCACCGCCCCCTCGACCTTCACTGTGACAGGCCCGGAAGTGCCCAACCCTCCGGCGGTGCCCATATAGAGCACGCCATCGCTGGCGACCAGGCCGCCGCCGCCGCCAACACTTTGAGCAAAAATGCCGGTGGCGTTGCTGCCGGTTGTCGCAACGCTGCTGTTGGCCTTTACGTCGACCTGCACCGCACCGCCATCGCCCGTGCTACCCAGATTGAACAGACTGCGATTTTGCGGTGTGAAGGCGCCGACCGCACTACCCGTAGTCGAGAGATCGCCTGCCAGCAATCCACTACCCCCGACGCTCTGGGCAATGACGCCAAAGGCTCCGGCACCACTGGTGAAAACATCGCCCAGCACATTGACGCTGCTGGATTGCCCGTTGCCGGACAGTCCATTGGCGACGGTGAAATAGTCTTTTCCGCCCGTGGCTGCGGCACGTACCCAGCCGCCACCACCACCGATGCTTTGCGCGACGATGCCATGCGCATCAAGGCCACTGGTCTGGACATTCTGCGCCATGACCAGCACCGGGCCTCCGTCGCCGCAAGTCGCTACGGTGCCACCGCAAGCCTCTACCGCCGATTTTCCGGCCATCTGGAAGCCGCTCATCTGCAAACCACCGGTGCTGACGGCGCCCCCGGTTTGCGGGTTGGTTCCAGTGTCATTCAGGGTCACCAAACCGCCGCCACCGCCAATGCTCATGGCGGCGATCCCAGCGGCGTAACTGCCGGTAGTGGAGACGAATGTCGCCGGACCTCCCGTCAGGGAGGGCATGCTGTAAACGGCCACGGCCTGGCCATTACCCGTGGCACCGGCATTACCGCCCAACTCGACGTTGAGTGTCTGCAACTGATTGGTCGCCCCCGGAATGCTGGTAGTGGTAAAGCCGCCCGTGCCGCCGCCACCGCCGATGCTTGCCGCGAAAATACC
Organism: Pseudomonas sp. 13B_3.2_Bac1; assembly: GCF_025466205.1. NCBI lineage: Bacteria > Pseudomonadati > Pseudomonadota > Gammaproteobacteria > Pseudomonadales > Pseudomonadaceae > Pseudomonas > Pseudomonas sp. 13B_3.2_Bac1. Next base: position 15,963 of record NZ_JANLOG010000114.1, on the reverse strand, counting down.
CAGCGAAGCACTACCCTCGGTCTGTATGTTGCCTTGGTTGATGACACTGACTTCGCCACCGCTGCCGGCGCTGCCACCCTGTCCACCCACAGCGATGGTGGCGTTAAGTTTGCTCAGATCAGTGCTGGAGTTATTCGAAGCGGCCACCATCCCGCCGCTGCCGCCACCGCCACCGATACTCATGGCGTCGATGCCGTCAGACATCGGGCCCAACGTGTGGATCGCACCTGTCGCGGCGTTGGTGACGTTGACTTCTTTGCCGTCGCCACCCGCGCCACCCTTGCCGGCGAAACCGCCGCCGATATTGAGCGTGACGCTCAAATCGCCACCGCCGTCGCCACTGGCCGGCGGCTTGGCGCCGTTGGTACTGTTGTCCTTGTAGTAACCCTTAATCAGGTCGACTACGTTCTGCACACCTTTGTCGAACAACCCACTGGCACTGGGCACAAAGCCCATCGTGTTATTGCTGTAAGTGGTGACGACGCTTGGCAGTGAGTTCTGCAAATACTTGAAGAGTTGAGTCTGAGGATCATCGCCACCACCTGTGGAAGCATTACCGCCCGAACCGCCACCACCGCCGACACTTTGTGCATAGATAGCCGCCGCGTCACCGCCGCCAGTGACGATGGTCCCGGCGTTATTCACAGTGACCGTACCGCCGTTATTGCCGCTGCCGCCATTGCCGCCGACCGCGACCCTGGCGTTGAGCGTGCCGGAACTGCCGTTGGCCACTCCGCCGCTGCCGTTGCCGCCACCACCGCCAATGCTTTGCGCAAAGATGCCGCGGGATCCGTCGGCCATGGTGATGATCGCGCCCGTCTGGGCGTTACTGACATTGACGTTGCCGCCAGTATCGCCTGTGCCTCCGCCGCCACCGATGCCCAGTTCCAGTTCGCCGGCCTTCTTGCTGTCATTGTCGGCGTACTGCGCGGTGTCGCTGCTGCCTACGCCACCATTACCGCCACCACCGCCGATGCTTTGCGCAATGATCGCATCACTGTCGCGGGCCATGGTCCAGATCAGGCCGTTATTGTTGGCCGTCGCCGTACCGCCGCTGCCACCACCGGCACCATCACCGCCGATGGCCAGATTGATGTTGAGCGTCGATCCCTTGGTGCTCAGTTGGGTTGAATGGGAGTCGCCACCGTTGCCGCCACCTCCGCCAATACTTTGCACCTGCAGGCCATGGGAACCGGCACCGTTGGTGACGATCGAGAAGTCATTGGTACCGGTGACATTTCCGCCATCACCACCCGCGCCGCCCTTGCCACCCACGGAAAGGTTGAAGTCCAGCGAGGGAGCTTCCGAGCTGTTGATCAACTGATAGGCCGCCGCCTTGCTGGCGCCGCCATTGCCGCCCCCGCCACCCACGCTCAACACTTGCAAGCCAAAGGCATCGCTGCCCTGAGTCAGGATCTGGCCATCATTGAGCGCCAATACGTCACCAGCATTGCCGCCCTTGCTGCCATCGCCGCCCACGGCCAGAGTCACATCCACCTGCGCCCCGGCCTCGAGTGAGCTGGCGGAGCCACCATTACCACCGCCACCGCCCACGGCCATGGCCTGCATACCAATGGAGTGCGCGCCCGAGGTCTGAATCACGCCGTTGTTGGCGGCAGACACTTGCAGCGTCCCACGCTGCCCCGCGGACCCGCCGCTGCCACCCTTGCCACCAATAGTCATGGCGAATGCACCACCCACTGTCGACGAAGCGTTCCCTCCGGAACCGCCGCCGCCGCCGACACTGATTGCCGAAATGCCATCCGAGCGATCACCGCTGGTGACAATCACCGCACCGGGCAACAACTTGCCATTGGCATCATTAAAATCGCCGTTTTGTACGGTAACGGTTCCACCGGTACCGCCAATCTCACCGTTGCCACCGACGGCGAATCCGGCAATTACGCTGCCAGTACTGACATCGCCACCGGCGCCGCCGCCCCCACCTATGCTCTGCGCGACGATGCCACTGGCGTCATTGCCGGTGGTGGTGATCGTGGTTTGCGAGGCATCGCCGGAAGTACTCGAGAATGTTTGAACGGAGACGTTCGAGCCGTTACCGCCTTGCGCACCATTACCACCCTTGGCTTTGAACGGCGAGCCAGCGCTCGCTCCGTCACCACCGGACCCACCGATACTCTGTGCCAGAATGGCCGGCGCCGTGTAACCCGTGGTGCTGACATTGATATCGCCCAGGGTCACTTGTACCGCGCCGCCAGATCCCGCCGCCCCGCCAGGCCCGGCGATGGCGGTGGCACCTTCTGCGGTGCCGCCCATTCCGCCGTCGCCACCAAAGGATTGCGCCGCAACTGCTGCACTGAGGAAAGACGTTTCGAAACTGTTGCCCAGGGGAAGATTTACGATCTCACCCTGCCCGGAGATCGGTGAGCCAACGGCGGAAATCCTCCAGCCGGGATTGTGTGCCTCTCCAGTGATATTGGCGGTAACGCTACCGCCATTCCCCCCCGTACCGCCAACACCACCATGGGCTGTGCCACCACTGGCGTCGGCTGACGACCCTGCGCTGCCCTGTCCACCTTGGCTTAGCAAGACAATGCCCGAGCCGCCGGAGACGAACGAGGCGGTACGGGAAACCAGTGAAACCGCGCCACCATTGCCGCCGTTACCGCCGGCACGGCCATTCGCATCGCCGACCGTTTTTATCGTTTGGCCAGAGCCGGAGTAGTCGGGATTGGAGTCGGCACCGGCTCCACCGGTCGAGGTCACCAGTAACGCGGTGGCACCGGGTTTGTTGGCATTCGCACCTTGAAGACTGACGATACTGCCAGCTAGATTGACGTCTACATCGCCACCATTACCCCCGGATCCAGCCGTACCGGCGATACCTTCAGCGGCATTAAAACCGCCCCCATAGCCGCCTTGCCCGCCAGCGCTTTGCACCGCTACTGCCGCAGGACCGGTGGTCGAACTGGTGACTTGCGAGCCTTGGCTCATGGTCAATGACAACGTCCCGGGTGTACCGCCCAAACCGCCTGAACCCGCAGCAGGCCCGCTGTTGCCGCCCTCGGTGCCATTGCCGGTACCGCCCGCGCCACCGGTTACGCTGAGGCCAAGCGTCGGAGCCGCGCCACTATCGGTGAGCGTGGTGCCGCCGTTGATCTGCACCACCAGTCCTGGGCCGGTCGGTGCCGGGCTACCGTCCTGGGGATTTTTGTCATCGCCGGTACCGGCGGCACCGGACTGCCCCGTCTGATTATTGGTGTAGGCGCCCTGTTGACCGGTCGGCAGTACGACGGTCTGAGCCAATGCAGGCGTTGCCTGCAACATGACGCTCAGCACCACCGCCAGTGGCGTCAGGACGAACGGATTCAAGCCGGGCAGCCGGGAGCCGCCAACATAATTCGGGGACATTGAAGTTTACCTTGGAGGGCCCGTGAAATTGGGCTGAGGCGTCCATGATAGGAATCAGCGCGAGTTTTTTGGACTCGCTTTCCCCAAGGTCTGAATCAAGCCAAAAAAACCTTTTTAATCAGTTATTTAATTAGCATTCGGTATGGCAAAAACGACATTTTGCTTCAAACGAACTCAGGTTTTTTGCCGCTATCGAAAGGACTCAGGTGAAGTTGACCACCATCCGTACCAAAGCATCTTCAATGGCTTGGCGACTGCCAGGTTCAAGGGTTTGCGGGTCGTTGAGCATGGCGCGCAACACACCACTGATTGCGTGAGTCAGCACAAAAGCCTCGGCCTCATCAAGCGTGCGCCGCTGGTGGTTGGCGTCAATCAGACCAGTGTCAGTGAAGTACTGGATGACCGCTGCGCGCAACTGCGGCAACGGCGTGCCCGCCCCCCGACTCAACAAGTAGTGCATCAGTACACCATGCACCCCGGTACGCCCACCATAGGCGCTGACAATCGCACGGATCACCGCTCGAACCCGCGCCCCGGGCACGACAGGCCCATCACTTGTGATGACTGTCATCACCTCGCGAGTCAATGCTCCCAGCTCACGCAACGCCAGTTCATCGAGAACCCGCTGTTTGTTGGGAAAATACTGATAGAGCGTGCCGATGCTTACACCGGCCAGTTCGGCGACATGGTTGGTGGTAAAGCCCTCGATGCCGTCCCGCTCCAGGATGCGCCGTGAGGCTTCCAAAATGAGTTCGACCTTGACCTGCGCGCGTGTTTGCGACGGAGATCGACGGCTATCCGACTGATTTTCTTTTATTTTTTTTACCAAGAGCGCTCTCCCGGAATGCGAGTACAGGCAGGCGAAATGCTTGCCTATTATGGCAGCCATATCGCAACTAACGGGTGACTCCATGAATCACACACCTCAAGTAACAGAAGTAGAGCAGAACCCGACCCGTCGGCTTGGCATGACCTACCGTTTCAACGACGAGCATATGGATCTGTTTTTCATGGCAGCTTTGGGGTGGGGGCCAGCCGGCGGTCTGGATGTCGGTCAGGTCTACCACATCGCTGAAACGATCACAGACGGTGACCCGGACACGTGGGTGAACGCCTTTGCTCTTTACGGCAACTATCTCGATCAACAAGCCAACACCTGGCGGGCCAAAGGCTGGCGACACTCCGCCGGTGAAATGCGCCTGAAGGCCTTTGCCAGCTATCGGTCTGCCTGGCAGTTTGCTGGCCCCGGACAACGTTTCAGCGAGCTGTATGCCCAGCATCAACGCACCTTCGCCTTGGCCATCGACGAACTACGGCTACCCGCCACACGTTTCGAAATCCCGTGGAAACATACCAGCCTACCTGGGCATTATTTCGCCAATCCGGACCCGGACGCTCCGTTAGTACTGGTGATTGGCGGCGCGGACACGTGCCATGAAGACCTGTTCCTCACCGTCGGCCGCAACTTGCTTGAGCGCGGCTATTCTGTGGCACTCGCGGACTTGCCCGGCCAAGGTGAGTTGCAGGCGCAAGGTCTGTATTGGGAAGCCGAAGCGGAGAAGCCGATAAGCGCCATCATCGACCAATTGATCATTCGCTTCGGTGCCCGTCCAGGTCGAATTGCCCTGCTGGGGTTGAGTCTGGGGGGGTATTTCGTCAGCCGTGCAGCCGGGCACGAAACCCGTCTGGCAACAGTAATCGCCAGCACTCCACTACATGACGCCGGACTGCTGTTTGCCCGTTCAGTGCAAGCCGCCACCAGGAACCAGGCCAGTACTGCGTTTTCTGCAGCCACGCTGCGCAGTTACCAGACGACCTTCTGGAAGGCTGGCGCTCGCACACCAACGGAACTGGTCGACCGCACTTGCGCCATGCGCGCCGATCCGGCTCGGGTCACGGTACCGTTTCTGTCCTTGCTCGGCGGTGGCGAATCGGACCTGTTCACCGAGCAGGCTAGAACTTGGCACGCAGCCATTGGATCAACGCAAAAATCGCTGGTCGAGTTGCCGGCGCAAACTGGTGCAGATGGTCATGTGCAACTCAACAATCGGCTGCGTCTGGCGCAAGAATGCTGTGGCTGGATGGACGATCTATTCGCGGGAAATATCGATCAATAATCATCTTCCTACCGAGTGAACACCTCTCAAAATATATCGTACGGAAAGCCCCGATCAATCCGACTGGCCGCTTCTATAACTGACTCATATCGATAGTAGCCGTAGCTTCAAAAAACCCCTGATCCCTCCCTTCCTCTGTACGACAAAGCCCTGATTATTCAGGGCTTTGTCGTTTCCGTAATTCTAAGATGTGTTCGTCAACTGCGTTGATCCAGGCGCTGCTTCCTTCACTTCAAGCTGAGGCTGACGGGCCGTTCAAGGGCGTGAAAGCGTTTTCAGACGCTCTACCAACGCCGCTTCAAAAATGACGTACAGCTTTTCAGCATCGCCGGCACGCAAAACCCCACTGGTTTCCAACCCAAGCACGAAGCCATCTGCGCGAGCCCCCGCCTTCACCGCGATGATCATCGAGTCTGCCCGGACAATCTGCGCCAGAAGCCGATCAGCTTCACGCCGCATCTTTTCGTTCAACTCTACGCCTTCCACGTCCTCACCCTTATATTCAGTGTGACATTCAATAAATTACCGAACATTACCCGCCTGATCAAAGCTAAAACGCTGGTGATGGTCCCTGGCGTCTGATGCCAATGATCCTTCGCTATGGCAGCCATCAGGAACCTTTCAAGTGAACGACTCCGTTATGTTTAGAATCAAAATGGGCAGTTTCAAGCGCGTTTAGCAGTCGCCAGCTCGATCATTCATTACCGGAGAACAATGCATGCCTCTCAGTGAGACCATTCACAGAGCGTTGCTAAGCGCAGAGGAACGTTCCTCTATCGCTGAAATTGAAGCTACAACCAATATTCTGCAGCTCGTCACACGCATGACCGGAACGCGCTTCGCGGCGATCGCAAAATTCACCGAGACGGACTGGATAGTCTGTTCCGCCTACGATCCGATCGAGCTTGGGATCAACACCGGCGACACCCTGGAACTCGAGACCACACTTTGCAGTGAGTTTCGCAGAGACCCGCAGGTGCTTTTCGTGCCACAAATAAGTCGCGACGGCAGGTTTTCCGCACGTCCTGTGGTGAAGCAATATTTGATTGAAAGCTACGCAGGGGCGCCTATTTTTCTTCCCGACGGGCAACTTTGGGGCGCGTTGTGTGCATTGGACTCGAGGGCCGTCATTTTCGACGACCCGGATCTGGCGGACACGTTAGGCCTGTTCGCGAGACTGATCGGCTGCATCTTCTATTCGAATCTGACAGAGGCCGGCAGCGGCTACAGCAAGGACGGCTAAGGCGTTAGCGAATAACTAAAAAACAGCCCTGAATATTCAGGGCTGTTTCATTTGTCGCGTGTGTAAACTGACAAGATGCCGATACCGTGCAGGGACACCGAATCACGGCAGCAGCACTTACTCCAAGGAAGGCAGGAATCTGAACAATGTTGGAACACATCTGGCGCAGCATCCATTCACCGGGCTACTTCCCCAACGTCATGGAATGGATGGTCGATATTCTCCTCAACCCGTTTATGGTAGTCATGTGCCTGATGGTTGGAGCACTGGCCGGTAAATGGTGGAGAGCCATCCCCTACGGTGGCCTCACTTGTTATGTAGTGTTCTTGAGCCGGTCGTCTTTCTATCGATGGGACAGCATTTTCCCAGAAGCCGGCCTGCCTGCGCTGTTGATTGACGGCGCGCTGCTTGCCCTCCTCGGCTTTTATTTGAAAAGCGTGCTCAGAACCCACGCAGAAGCAAAGCCCGAGGGCCATTGGTTGCGCTGGCTTTACCGAAGCTTGAGGGCCGTCATGCTGACAGTCGTGGTGATGTTCTGGGTACTCGTCTTGCTGTTCGTGGTGATCTTCACCGTCTCGGTCGCTACCCAGCCGTCAGTGGTGCACTGAACGTCCTGCTGCCAGCCAGTATCTGTACGAAAAGTCATGGCCCGCCTAGAGCGGGCCCTTTATCACCCAAAGGCCTGACATCTTCACGCCCGCAACCAAGCAAGATTTTATGTTGGAATCCGCGAAGCCTCGACCCCGCTATCATCGTTGTCCTCAGCCCTGACCAGCACATTGCTGTCCTCGTCAATCTGATACGGAACGTCAGCCTCTACCCCGTCGATCCCGGTCTTGACGACCACGTTGGTGTAGCGCTTGCCATCCCAGGAGCGGAAGACCAGGGTTGAATTCTCCCCGCCTGAAAGCGTTGAGCCGAGGCTCCCGATGAGTCGGCTGTCGGCACCAGCGGTCAACACGCAGTTTTTGCCGGCTGTCAGCTTGCTGCGATCTCCTGCCATCAGCACACAATCGTCGCCGGCGGTGAGTTTGCTGCGATCGCCAGCCGTCAGGTAACTGTTGCTGCCGGCCAGGAGTTTGCTGCGGTCGCCGGCTGTCTGGGTGCTGTCGGCACCGGCAGTCAGCTTGCCGCGATCACCCGCCATCTGAATGCTGTTGGCACCGGCGATCAACGTGCTGCGAGAACCCGCTGTTTGCGAGCTGCCCTTGCCGGCGATCAACATGCTTTTATGCCCGGCAATCTGCGTGCTTTCATGGCCCGCGATCAGGGAACTCTTATGGCTGGCGATCTGGTTGCTGCCATATCCGGCCGTCAAGCTGCTGCGCATTCCGGAGGTCAGGCTGCTGCCATACCCGGCAGTCAGGACACTGTGCAGTCCACTGATCAGCGTGCTGCCGTAACCGGCGGTCAAAAAGCTGCGAACGCCACTGGTCAAACTGCTGCCGTAGCCAGCGATCAGCGAGCTGTCTTGTCCTGCAACCCCGGTGCTGCCATACCCGGCGGTGAGTGTGCTGTCGCGCGCCGCCATCTGGGTGCTGCCATAACCCGCCGTCAGCGTGCTCTCGTAACCGGCAGTCTGCGAACTGCCGTAGCCGGCCATCAGCGAACTGCCAAATCCTGCGATTTCCGTACTGCCGTAGCCTGCGGTCAGGGTACTGCTGTCGAGTGCGGTGAGCGTGCTGCCGTAACCCGCCGTCAACGTAGATTCGTAGCCTGCGGTCTGGGTGCTGCCGTAACCGGCAATCAACGAGCTTTGATAGCCCGCCGTCGACGTACTGCCGTAGCCAGTGGTCAGTGAGCTATTGTCCTGCGCGGTTTGCGTGCTGCCGTATCCGGCAGTCAGGGTGCTTTCATACCCCGTTGTTTGAGTGCTGCCATAACCTGCGATCAACGAACTGTTGAATCCAGCGGTCGAGGTACTGCCATATCCCGCAGTAAGTGAACTGTCTTCCTGAGCAGTCTGGGTACTCCCGTAGCCCGCGGTCAGGGTGCTTTCGTGTCCTGCGGTCTGCGTGCTTCCATAACCCGCGATCAGCGAACTGTCAGGGCCGGCGGTGCTCGTGCTGCCATAACCGGCTGTGAGCGAACTGCCTTCCTGTGCGGTCTGTGTACTGCCGTAACCGGCAGTCAGGATGCTGCCGTGTCCGGCAGTTTGCGTACTGCCGTAACCGGCGATCAACGAGCTGTCGTAACCAGCGGTTTCCGTACTGCCGTAGCCTGTAATCAGGTCACTGCTTTCCTGGGCGGTCTGAGTGCTGCCATAACCCGAGGTCAGAATGCTTTTGTAACCGGCAGTCTGGGTGCTGCCATAGCCTGCAATCAGCGCACTTCCGTGACCGGCGGTTTGCGAGCTGCCGTAACCGGCAGTCACCATACTGCCGGGGCCAGTGGTGGCCGTGCTGCCGTAACCGGCGGTGAGGTCACTGCCTTCCTGGGCAGTTTGTGTACTGCCGTAACCCGCGGTCAGAGAGCTTTCCTGCCCAGCAGTCTGCGTGCTGCCGTAGCCTGCGATCAGTGAACTGTCGGAGCCGGCGGTGCCCGTGCTGCCGTAGCCTGCGGTGAGATCACTGCCGATCTGAGCGGTTTGTGTACTGCCGTAACCCGCGGTCAACGAGCTTTCTCCGCCAGCCGTTTGCGTGCTGCCGTAGCCGGCAATCAGCGAACTGTCGGAACCGGCAGTGCTTGTGCTGCCGTAACCGGCGGTGAGATCACTGCCCTCTTGGGCTGTCTGGGTGCTGCCATAACCGGCGGTCAGGGAGCTTTCTCCGCCAGCCGTTTGCGTGCTTCCGTAGCCGGCAATCAGCGAACTGTCGGAGCCGGCGGTGCTTGTGCTGCCGTAACCGGCGGTGAGATCACTGCCCTCTTGGGCTGTCTGAGTGCTGCCATAACCGGCGGTCAGGGAGCTTTCTCCGCCGGCAGTCTGGGTGCTGCCGTAGCCGGCAATCAGTGAACTGTCGGAACCGGCGGTGCTGGTGCTGCCGTAACCGGCGGTGAGATCACTGCCCTCTTGGGCTGTCTGAGTGCTGCCATAGCCGGCGGTCAGGGAGCTTTCTCCGCCAGCCGTTTGCGTGCTGCCATAGCCGGCAATCAGCGAGCTGTCGGAACCCGCGGTGCCGGTGCTGCCGTAGCCGGCGGTGAGATCGCTACCCACCTGAGCGGTTTGCGTACTGCCGTAACCAGCGGTCAAAGAACTTTCGCCACCGGCAGTCTGTGTACTGCCATAGCCAGCTATGAGCGAACTGTCCGAACCGGCGGTACTTGTGCTGCCGTAGCCGGCGGTGAGATCACTGCCCTCCTGGGCGGTTTGCGTACTGCCATAACCGGCAGTCAAGGAGCTTTCTCCGCCGGCAGTCTGGGTGCTGCCATATCCGGCGATCAGTGAACTGTCGGAGCCAGCGGTGCCGGTGCTGCCATAACCGGCGGTGAGATCGCTGCCCTCCTGGGCGGTTTGCGTACTGCCATAACCGGCAGTCAGGGAGCTTTCTCCGCCAGCCGTTTGCGTGCTGCCATAGCCGGCGATCAGTGAACTGTCGGAGCCTGCGGTGCCGGTGCTGCCGTAGCCAGCGGTGAGATCGCTACCTGCCTTGGCTGTTTGTGTGCTGCCGTAACCCGCCATCAGCGAGCTTTCATCTCCGGCGGTTTGTGTACTGCCATAACCTGCAATGATCGAACTGTCGGACCCCGAAGTCCCGGTACTGCCGTATCCCGCAATAAGCGTGCTGCTATCGCCGGCGGTTTCAGTGCTGCCGTAGCCTGCAATGAGCTGGCTCTGACTGGCGCCAGTGAGCGTACTGCCATAAACCGCTGTTTCGAGTTTTTGCGTAGCCCTTACAGTTGTACGGTGACTGATGACATCGGGAAGACTGCCAGCAATAACCGGGAGCCCGGGAAGTGTCTCGATTGTCTCGGATTGCACTTCAGGAAACTCAAAAGTCTCAATCAAGTTCTTCGTCGACGCTTCATAATCAGCCGCATTATCGGCGATGTAATCCAATGCGCTATTTCGTGTCCCCACGTGAACGACTTCTGCACGGAAAAACTTGACGCCTTCGTCGTCCTCGAGAAATATCAAGTCGCATACCGCCACTTCGCACACAACCCATCGCGCATCCGCCTGCATGCTCAAATGGGCGTTTGTCCCTTGGCCCCAAAGCAAGCCAGCCAGCCCATTTTCAAGTTTTCTCGTCGGCTCCCAAAACCTGCATTCCACCGGTCCTGAAACGGGCCATATCAGACCACAATGGTCGGCCATGTTATTGGCGCATGTTCTCAGGACCAGCACTTTTTCGGTGTTCATTTTGCGATACCTTTACAACTTCAATCTCTAAAATCCTTTGGAGACAAACGTCCATAATATATTTCCCTACTCAAAACCCACGCAGGTAACAGCCCTCGAATTAACAGAAGCATTCGACTGCGCAGACCTTGAACTAAACATGAAACTCTTGAGAACCCGGAAACCTATGGCTCGAGGCGAAGAGAGGGGCCGTATTGCCTTATCGAGGCGGCATAGGACATGATTGGACAGATCCATATTTAAAAGAAGTAAAACGAAGTAGATTTCATCGATGATTAGAAATACTTAACGTAAAAACCCATCGCATACATCATCTATATACGACAAAGCCCTGAATAATCAGGGCTTTGTGGTTTCTGCCAGGCGCATCTGGATGGCGGCAAATCAGAATGGCTAGTGCGTCCTCAGCCACTACGCAGCCGCACTCTCATGCTCGCTTTCATGAACATAAACCCACGAGATTCCCGAAGGCGATGTGGGGTCCAGACGCATAAGCGCCGAATCGACTTTCTTCTTGGTGATTCCGTCTTTGACGAGATCGAAAACCGTAAGGAACAGGTCGCCCTGCAGAGGCGTGATCGAAAGATTGATGATGTGCGATTCGGGGCTGCCAACACGCTTCCCGTACAGCCCCCAAAGTCGCTCCCAGTAGTCCGCCCGATCCATGATCTGACCATCCGTGAGCACCACTCGGAAGTCGCTCGCCAGCGCATCGTACAAGGGTTTGATGGCGCCTTCGGATTGCGAAGCCACACCGCGTGACCACGGGAAAAAGAGGTTGTACCAACGGTATACCTCTGCTTCGACGAGCGCGCTTTTATCGGATGTTTCGGGTACTCGGCTGATTGCCATCTGTGTTCTCCTTAACAAGCAAAAGGTGGCGGGCACTGCGTTACAGACCGGGAGTCTGGATACACATTCGCCAGAGCGATGCACCGCGCCTTATTCAAGATCCTTCCTGAAATCAACGTCATTGAGGCCAACTGAATCAACGTTTAAATACTGTGTGGTACCTCCTGTCACTTTAACGACCGAGCCACAAAAGTAGTCGCTAGGCAGTCAGGTTGCATTGAAAGCTGACCAACGGTTTTAGTCATGCACCATGACGAAATCCAGATCGACGAGTTCATCGGGTCGGCAACGACGCAGATCACCAGAGTCCCTGCACAAACCGGTCACGCCCCAGCGTCTTGGCGTTGTACAACGCCTGATCTGCGACCTCGATCAACCCTTGCAGGCTTTCCAGTTGCGCGCCCGTGGCCGTAGCGATGCCAATACTTACACTCAACCGTCCGAACGGGCTGGACGGATGTGAGATGTTCTCTTGTTGCAAGCGCTCGAGGATCAACTGAGCCACCACCGCGGCACCCTCACTGTCGGTGGCCGGCATGATCACGCTCATCTCCTCGCCGCCGTAACGTGCCACCAGATCCGACGGGCGCCGCACACATCCCTCAAGGATTCTGCCGACCTTCTGCAGGCAGGCATCGCCGGCGACATGCCCGAATGAGTCGTTGAACAGTTTGAAGTAGTCGATATCGATCATCAGCAACGCCAGCGTCGTGCCGTCACGCTGCGCGCGCCGTGCTTCCATGGCGAGGCTTTCATCGAAGCAGCGCCGGTTGGCCAGACCAGTCAGCGCGTCCTTCATCGCCAGCAACTCGAGCTGGCGATTGGATGCGAGCAATTGCTGCTGCGTACCGCGCAATTGATCTTCAGCCCTGGTACGCCTGCGGATATCCAGAATCAGGAACCAGCCGATGAGCCCGGTAAGTCCCAGCAGCCCGATGACGACTACTGCCGAGAGCCATGCTTCCATGCGCCACGCAGCGAGGGCCTCGCGCTTGCCGAGTGCGACGGTGGTGATCAGCGGCAGCCGGTCACTCTTGCGGAACGCATAGAGCCGCTCGACGCCATCCAGGCTGGAAGTAAACGACGCGGTGCCGACGGATCGATCGACCAGATACTTCTCATAAATCGGCGATTTGGAAAAGTTGCGCCCCATGTCCTGCTCACGGAAGGGATAGCGCACCAGCAACGTACCGTCGGTGTAGGACAAGCCGATGGCGCCCTCCTGCCCCACATCGATCTTGCCGAACAGACGCAGGAAGTTTTCGACGCCCAGGGTCACCGCCACCACCCCGGCAAACTCGCCGTGCGCATCATTGAAACGGCGGCTGACGGTAATCACCCACTCCTGATTGGAGCGGCTCTGGATCGGCGGACCGATAAAAGTCTCGCGGCTTGGATCGTCACGGTGATGGATGAAATAAACACGATCACTGCTGTTGGCCCCGGCCGGAATCGGTCGGTTGGACGACATCAACCATCGGCCCTGATTGTCGTAGATGGTAATGCCGCTGAGCTGTGGCATCAGCGGTTCCTGACGATTGACCAGCGCGCTCAGACGCTGGATCTGCGCAGGGCCGCTACCTTCGGTTTCCAGGCGTTCGACGAGTCCAAGCAGCAGCAACGAACTTTGGCGGACGATCCCTTCGGAGTAAGTCGCCAGCGCCTGGGTCAGGTTCAAGCCATGAACGTTGACTTCCTCCAGTGCCCGCTCTCGGGAGGCCAACACTTTCCACACCGTCAGTGACGCGAGGGAACAACCGATCACCAACAACAAAAGCACAACCAGGTGGGTATCACGCTTCACATTACTACCTTTGGGAAAGTCCGGTTTTCCGTTTCAACGACTGGTGGATCGACGCAATGGCGGCGGCCATTTGTCCTTGTTTTGAAGAAGAATACAAGCAGCGATGGATAGATTATGTAGCGCAAAAACCACGACAAGAATGCCAGCCCAAACCGTCGCCAGGCTTTCAGGATTTGACTGGGCTGCGCACCCCCAAAGCCAACTTTCTGGCGCCTGTTTCACGACCCTTTTCGCCTGTTTTGCCAGGCATAAAATTTTGGCACTTTTGCACAACAAGTTGACATCCAAAAGCATGCCACGGGTCACCGATATCATTAGAGTATGCGCCCTTAAAAAGGAAAGGACTCTTGATGACTCAGTCACTCTCACGGCGCGTTGTGGCGATTACCGGCGCCCTGGGGAATCTCGGCGAGACCCTGGCGGACATGGCCGCAGCCCAGGGCGCAGATCTGGTGCTGATCGATCGGGCGATGATTACGCTGCCCAGTTCGCACAATCGACTGGTCCTGTCCGGGATTGATCTGACTTCCTTTGCCGATTGCCAGGAAGTCGCCCACCAGATCAATCGCTATTTCGGTCGCCTCGATGCGCTGGTCAACGGCGCCGGCGGCTATGCGTGGGAGCCGTTGCTGGGCGGTGCGATAGAGGCCTGGGATCGGCTCTACTCGCTGAACCTTCGAACCGCATTGAATGCCAGCAAAGCCCTGCTGCCATTGCTGCTGCAATCCTCGGCAGGACGCATCGTCAACATCGGTGCGAGCATGGCGGCCAAAGCCGGGCTGGGCATGGGCGCTTACGCTGCGTCGAAATCCAGCGTACTGCGCCTGACCGAAAGCCTCGCCGAAGAGCTCAAGGACATGAGCATCACGGTCAATGCCGTGCTGCCGAGCATTCTCGACACCCCGCAAAACCGTGAGGCCATGCCCGACGCCGAACATCAGCGCTGGGTGACACCGGCGCAACTGGCGGCGGTCATTCTGTTTCTGATCTCGGAACAAGCGTCGGCCGTCACCGGCACCGGCATTCCGGTGATCGGGCGCATGTAGGGTCTATTGACGCCGCGCGCCTTGGCGACGTCGCTTTCTTCACCTTTCGGAAAAGCAAGATCACCGGATTACCGGACTTCCCCTCCCCCCATGCGACCCGCCACTTCCAGCGCTGCTTTCGTTAACCACGTCCTCGATGTCGCCGAACAATACGGCTGCGATGGCGATTGGCTGTTGCAGCAGACCGGACTCTCACGCGAGCAGTTGTCCGACTCGATTGTGCGCATTCCCATGCGCCAACTGCGTGCCTTGCTGGAACTGGCGGCGCTCTGCAGCAACCTGCCGCATTTCGGTCTGTTGGTCGGCACCGCCGTGCGCCCGGGCACCTACGGTGTGCTGGGTTATGTGCTGATGACCAGCGCGACACTGGGCGAGTCGCTGAACATGATCCTGCGATTCGGCAAGATCGTTTACGACAGCCCTGCCAGCCAGACCCGGATCGTCATCGGCGACGGTCGCGTGACTCTCGAAGATCAGCGCATCAGTGAACTGGAGCCTTACTGCGCCCTGCATCAGGAAGCCCTGATGGTCGGCTGGGCAGCGTTCGGCCGCTGGTTGATCGCGAGTAACCAGCCGATGCTGGAGGTCCGGATGATGCATCCGGCAGTCGGCGAGCCGGCGCTGTACGAAGACTTTTTTGGCTGTCCGGTGCAGTTCGAGGCCGGGAGCAATGCACTGGTGTTTGCCGAGTCGACGCTCTCGACGCGGATCCAGGGCGCCGACCCGCGCATGCATCGCAGCATGCTGCTGGAGGCCGATTGGCAGTTGTGCCTGACCTACCCGGCATTTTCCGTAACCGATCGCTTGCGTGCATTGCTCACCGAACAATTGCCGACCGGCGATTTCAGCTTGAAAAGCCTGGCCCGGCAGTTGGCGATTTCACCGCGCACCCTGCAGCGCAAACTGGCGGCCGAAGGGGAAAACTTCAATCAGGTACTGGAAACCATGCGCATGGAACTGGCCGACCATTACCTGCGCCGGACCGAGACCAGCATCATGAACATCGCCCTGATGCTGGGTTACTCGCAGGCCAGTTCTTTCAGCCACTCCTTCCGACAGGCACGCGGGATCTCACCGGTGGATTACCGCAAGTTGCTGCGGGCCCGATGAAGCGGGACTGGCCTATAGCGTGATTGGCCTGCGCTAAGCCAGTGGACCTGACACCATCCAAGTAAACCTGTGGGAGCGGGCTTGCTCGCGAAGGGGCCGTGTCAGCCAATTCATATGCT
>NZ_JANLOG010000138.1:0-43910 GCF_025466205.1 Pseudomonas sp. 13B_3.2_Bac1 | reverse complement strand
CCCCCCCCCCCCCCCCCCCCCCCCCCCCCCCCCCCCCCCCACAACGAGCCCATTCACAGGTCCTATGCAGATGAATGTGCGTTATGGCGACTCGCCGCCGCCGTCACCGCATACCCGATCAACGCCGCCAGAATCGAACCGGTCAGAATGCCCATCCGATCCATGCCGGCGTAGTCGCTCACGCCCGGTTCAAAGGCCAGCGAGCCGACAAACAGGCTCATGGTGAAACCGATGCCGCAGAGGATCGCCACGCCCAGTACCTGACCCCAATTGGCACCTTGGGGCAGAGCGGCGATGCCGATTTTCACCGCCAGCCAGGTCAGGCCGAACACACCGACGGTTTTGCCCAGCAGCAAGCCGATGGCGATCCCCATGGGGACGTGATGGGTGAAGCTCTCGATGGTCACCCCACTCAGCGACAGCCCGGCGTTGGCGAAGGCGAACAGCGGCAGAATGCCGTACGCCACCCACGGATACAGCGCGTGTTCGAGGGTCATCAATGGCGAGGGTTCGGCATTTTTCGTGCGCAGCGGGATGCAGAACGCCAGCGTGACCCCGGCCAGTGTCGCGTGAACCCCGCTCTTGAGCACGCACACCCACAGGATCAGACCGATGATCATGTACGGGCCGAGCTTGACCACGCCGAGCCGGTTCATCGCCACCAGCGCTGCGATGCATGCCGCCGCCAGACCCAGCGACAGGCTCGAGAGCTCGCCGGAATAGAAGACCGCGATGATCACGATGGCGCCGAGGTCGTCGATGATCGCCAGCGTCATCAGAAACAGTTTCAGCGACACCGGCACACGCTTGCCCAGCAGCGCCAGTACGCCGAGAGCGAAGGCGATGTCGGTGGCGGTGGGAATCGCCCAGCCGTTCAGGGCGGGCGGGTTGTCGCGGTTAAGAAACCAGTAAATCAATGCCGGTACGACCATGCCGCCGACCGCCGCTGCGCCCGGCAGGACGATCTGCGACGGTTTCGACAGCTGCCCGTCGAGCACTTCGCGCTTCACTTCCAGACCGATCAGCAGGAAGAACAGTGCCATCAGGCCGTCGTTGATCCACAGCAGCAGCGGCTTGGCGATTTTCAGCGCACCGATCTGCGTCACCACCGGGGTGTCGAGAAAACCGGTGTACAGCCATGACAGCGGTGAGTTGTTGATGATCAGGGCGAGGATGGCGGCGGCAATCAATAGCAAGCCGCTGGCCGCTTCCAGCTGAAAGAATCGGGTAAAGGTTCTGCGCAGCGGCAAGGTCACTCTCCATCTACATGGCAAAAGGTCGGACACCCACTTGCACAGAGCCTAGCAGTTGGCGGATATATTGAGGCTCAGCTGTATCTGTGAGGCCTGTAGGTTTTTTCCTATGCTTGGCGGCTGAGCCAGTGACGAGGCAATTTCTGCCCGAATCAACGAGAGCATGATCATGAGCGACAACCGCCAGTGGGCCCGCGAAGCCATCCGCATTATCGAAGCGGACTTCCAGCGCAGCGCCGACACCCATCTGATCCCCTTGCCGCTACCGGGTTTCCCGGGTATCGAGTTGTATTTCAAGGATGAGTCCAGTCATCCCACCGGCAGCCTCAAGCATCGCCTGGCGCGGTCGTTGTTCCTGTATGCGTTGTGTAACGGCTGGCTCAAGCCCGGCGCGCCAGTGATCGAGGCGTCCAGCGGTTCGACGGCGATTTCCGAGGCGTATTTCGCGCGCATGCTCGGTTTGCCGTTCATTGCGGTGATGCCGGCGACCACCTCGAAAGAGAAGATCGCGCAGATCGCTTTCTACGGTGGCCAGAGCCATCTGGTAAAGGATCCGACGCAGATTTACGCCGAATCCGAACGTCTGGCCCGCGAGCATGGCGGCCACTTCATCGACCAGTTCACCTATGCCGAGCGGGCCACCGACTGGCGGGCGAACAACAACATCGCCGAGTCGATCTTCCAGCAGATGCGTTTCGAGCAACACCCCGAACCGAGCTGGCTGATTTCCAGCCCCGGCACCGGCGGCACCACCGCGACCCTGGGTCGTTACGTGCGTTATCGCCAGCATTGCACCCGGGTGTTGTGCGCCGACGCCGAGCGTTCGGTGTTTTTCGATTACTACCAGACTGGCGACGCGAGTCTGCGCCTGGATTGCGGTTCGCGAATTGAAGGCATTGGCCGGCCACGGGTCGAGGCGTCGTTCCTGCCCAAGGTGATCGACGCGATGGTCAAGGTGCCGGACGCCTTGTCGCTGGCGGCCATGCATTATCTGGCACAGCGTCTGGGACGGCATGTCGGCGGGTCGAGCGGTACCAACCTGATCGGCGCACTGATGGCGGCGCAACAGATGAAAGCGGCGGGGGAGTCGGGGTCGATCGTGGCGATACTGTGCGACGGTGGCGAGCGGTATGCCGACACCTATTACGATCAGGCCTGGCTGAAGGCGCAGGGCTATGAGCTGGAGGGGTTGATAGCGGCGGTGGCGGCGAGTGCCGAGAAAGGTGAGGCGCTGCCGACTTCAGTGCTGCGCGCCAATATCTAAAGCCAAACGCGGAAACCAATGTGGGAGCGGGCTTGCTCGCGAATGCGTCGGGTCAGTCAACATCTTCGTCGACTGACACACTGCATTCGCGAGCAAGCCCGCTCCCACAGGAGATTGCTGTTACTGCAAAACAGAGGTATCAGGCTTCCAGACCGAGAATGTCCCGCGCCACCGCTTCCGCGATGCGAATCCCATCGACACCCGCTGACAGAATCCCGCCCGCATAACCCGCGCCTTCACCCGCCGGGAACAGACCTTTGACGTTCATGCTCTGCAGCGACTCGTTACGCGTGATGCGCAGCGGCGACGAGGTGCGAGTCTCGATCCCGGTCAACACCGCATCGTGCAACGAGTAACCGCGAATCTGCTTCTCGAACGCCGGCAACGCTTCACGAATCGCTTCGATGGCAAAGTCCGGCAGCGCCAGGGCCAGGTCGCCCAGGGCCACGCCCGGTTTGTACGACGGCTCGACTTCGCCCAGTTCGGTCGACGGGGTGCCGTTGATGAAGTCGCCGACCAGTTGCGCCGGGGCCTTGTAGTCGCTGCCGCCGAGGATGAACGCGTGGGATTCCAGACGCTCCTGCAACTCGATACCGGCCAGCGGGCCGCCCGGGTAATCGACTTCCGGGGTGATGCCGACGACGATCCCGGAGTTGGCGTTGCGCTCGTTACGCGAGTACTGGCTCATGCCGTTGGTGACCACGCGATTCGGCTCGGACGTCGCCGCCACTACGGTGCCGCCCGGGCACATGCAGAAGCTGTAGACCGAACGGCCGTTCTTGGCGTGGTGCACCAGTTTGTAGTCGGCAGCACCGAGTTTCGGGTGGCCGGCGTACTTGCCCAGCCGCGCACGGTCGATCAGCGACTGCGGGTGTTCGATGCGGAAACCCACCGAGAACGGCTTGGCTTCCATGAACACGCCACGGCTGTGGAGCATGCGGAAGGTGTCACGGGCACTGTGGCCGAGGGCCAGAACCACGTGTTTCGAATGCAGGGTTTCGCCGCTCGCCAACTCGACGCCGACCAGTTGGCCGTCTTCGATCAGCACATCGGTGACGCGCTCCTGGAAGCGCACTTCGCCACCCAGGGCGCGGATCTCTTCACGCATGGTCTCGACCATGCCGGTCAGACGGAATGTACCAATGTGCGGCTTGCTGACGTAGAGGATTTCTTCCGGCGCGCCGGCCTTGACGAATTCGTGCAGGACTTTGCGACCGAGAAACTTCGGATCCTTGATCTGGCTGTACAGCTTGCCGTCGGAGAACGTGCCCGCGCCGCCTTCGCCGAACTGCACGTTGGACTCGGGGTTGAGCACGCTTTTACGCCACAGGCCCCAGGTGTCCTTGGTGCGCTGACGGACTTCGGTGCCACGTTCGAGGATGATCGGCTTGAAGCCCATCTGGGCCAGCAACAGGCCAGCGAAGATCCCGCACGGGCCAAAACCGACCACGATCGGGCGCTGGCTCAGGTCGCTCGGCGCCTGACCGACGAATTTGTAGCTGACATCCGGCGCCACGTTGACGTTACGGTCGTCGGCGAACTTGCCCAGCACCTTGGCCTCGTCGCGCACGTTGAGGTCGATGGTGTAGATGAAGCACAGTTCGGAGGACTTTTTTCGCGCGTCGTAGCTGCGCTTGAACAAGGTGAAATCGAGCAAGTCATCGCTGGCGATGCCCAGGCGCTGCACGATGGCGGCACGCAGGTCTTCTTCGGGATGGTCGATTGGCAGCTTGAGTTCGGTGATTCGTAACATGGCGAGGATCCGGATTCGCGGGGCGCACAACTGCGCCAGTGCGTTTGAAGGCCGCGATTATAAGCCGCAAAGGCCGGATCCGGTGAGGCTAAAACGCTCAGTCGTTACGCGATCCGCCGAAATACCCGCAACCACGCTCGACCTTGCCGTCGATGCGCAGTTCGGCGCTCATGTGCTGCACGCTGCCGGTGCTGCTGTCGACGCAGCGCTGCGGCGCGACCCACAACTCGATGCGCTGGTTGTTGGCTTCGCTGCTGAGGTTGAAGCGACCGTCGCCCAGTTGCTCTTCGACATAAGGCACGGCCAGTGCCGGCTGGCCTTCACGATCGATGACCATGCCCTTGCCGCTGACTTTGACGTTCCACTCGGGACCGTGGCCGGCGGCACGCAGGATCAACAGTTTGAAATTCGGGTCATCGCACGCGGTGCCGGAGCGCTCGACGCGATACAACTGGCCAAGGTCGAGCCGG
This sequence comes from Pseudomonas sp. 13B_3.2_Bac1, assembly GCF_025466205.1. Taxonomy (NCBI): domain Bacteria; kingdom Pseudomonadati; phylum Pseudomonadota; class Gammaproteobacteria; order Pseudomonadales; family Pseudomonadaceae; genus Pseudomonas; species Pseudomonas sp. 13B_3.2_Bac1. Next base: position 39,170 of record NZ_JANLOG010000138.1, on the reverse strand, counting down.
TCGCCGGCGATCTTCCCGCGCACATCGGCAAACAGCTTGCCCTGCTGATCGGCGAGGGTCGCGGCCTCTTGCAGCACGCTGGTGCCGCCGATGTCGTTGACCACGTACTGACGCTGTTCGCCACAGGGCTGGAACACCAGTTTGCCGTCGGCCGCCGTCAGTTGCCCCTGCATCCGGGACTGCCCGACGTGGGATGCACTTTCACGCGGGCCATCGAGCAATTGGCAGGCGGCGAACAACGGCAGCAGGGCAACAACGATCAACGAACGGGCAACACGCATCTTCGGCTCTCCAGACAAGTGCCGCCACGTTACGCAGGCTGACCGTTGATCACAAGGGTTTAGCCCACGTGAAAGGTCTGACCGGTTTGCAGGCCTTCGACACTTTTGGCGTAGGCCAATGCCACATCGGCTGCCGGAACCGGCTTGTAGCCACGGAAGTACGGGGCGTAGCTGCCCATGGCTTCCAGCAGCACGGTCGGGCTGATCGAGTTGACGCGCAAGCCACGCGGCAATTCGATGGCGGCGGCTTTGACGAAACTGTCCAGGGCGCCGTTGACCAATGCTGCCGAGGCGCCGGAGCGGATCGGGTCGTGGCTGAGCACGCCGGTGGTGAAGGTGAACGAGGCGCCGTCGTTGGCATATTCGCGGCCGATCAGCAGCAGGTTGACCTGGCCCATCAGCTTGTCTTTCAGGCCCAGGGCGAAGCTGTCGGCGTTCATCTCGCCCAGTGGGGCGAAGGTCACGTTGCCGGCGGCGCAGACCAGCGAGTCGAACTTGCCGGTCTGCTCGAACAGCTTGCGAATCGACGCGCTGTCGCTGATGTCTACCTGGAAATCGCCGCTGTTGCGACCGATACGAATGACTTCGTGACGCTGGCTCAGCTCTTTATCCACGGCCGAACCAATGGTGCCGGCGGCACCGATCAACAGAATCTTCATGGGCTGTTCCTCAATGGGTTGAATGAGGTTTCAGTCTAGAGTGGTTTTTTCTGCGGATAAGCGCACTAATAGGCAACCTTTGGTTTTCAAATGGAAACAATCCATGAGCGAGATGGATGATCTGGCGGCGTTTGCGGTGTTGATCGAGGCCGGCAGTTTTACCCTGGCGGCGCAGCAACTGGGTTGCAGCAAGGGCCAGTTGTCCAAACGCATCAGTCAGCTGGAAGCACAGTTTTCCGTGGTGTTGCTGCAACGCACGACGCGCCGTCTGAGCCTGACTGCCGCCGGCGCCGCTTTGCTGCCGCAGGCGCAAGCGCTGGTCGTTCAGGTGGAGCGCGCGCGTCAGGCATTGGCGCGCTTGAAGGACGACATGGCCGGGCCGGTGCGGATGACGGTACCGGTGTCGCTGGGGGAAACGTTTTTCGATGGCCTGCTGCTGGAGTTCTCGCAGAAATACCCCGAGGTGCAGATCGAGCTGGAGCTGAACAACAGCTATCGCGACCTGTCCCGGGATGGGTTTGATCTGGCTATCCGCAGCGAAGTGGCCAATGACGAACGGCTGGTGGCCAGGCCACTGCTGGCGTGGCAGGAAATGACCTGTGCCAGCCCGGCGTATCTTGAGCAGTTCGGCGAACCTCTGAGCCCGCAGGAGCTGGTCGAGCACCGTTGCCTGCTCAACAGTCACTACAGTGGTCGCGAGGAATGGCTGTATCACCAACAGCACGAATTGCTGCGGGTGCGGGTGTCGGGGCCGTTCGCCAGCAACCATTACAACCTGCTGAAGAAAGCCGCACTGGCCGGCGCTGGCATCGCCCGTTTGCCGTCGTATCTGCTGCAAACGGAATTGGCTGATGGTCGGTTGCGCTGGCTGCTGCGCGACTTTCAGACGCGCCGGATGCCGATGTATCTGGTGCATCCTTATCAGGGCGGTTTGCCCAAGCGCACGCAAGTGCTGGCGGATTATCTGATTGGCTGGTTCAAGCGCAGCGGCGAGGCGCTGGATCGCCTTCAGCACTAACTCATTTCCTGAAGGAGTGAGCCTGCTCGCGATTGCGTAAGCAAATCCAACAGAAATGTTGGCTGGATTACCGCTATCGCGAGCAGGCTCACTCCTACAGTTTGTGGTTAGCTGGCAAAACGTCGTGCGATCAGGTGATCGATCGACAATCTCCCCGGCCCGGTCGCCATCAGGTACAGCAACACCGCCGCCCAGGTGCCGTGGGTCGGGTAGGCATCGGGATAGACGAACACCTCGATCACCAGCGTCATGCCCAGCAGCGCCAGCGCTGAAAATCTCGTGGCGAAGCCGATCAATATCAGCACCGGAAAGAAGTGCTCGGCGAACGCCGACATGTGCGCGGCGATTTCCGGTGACAGCAGCGGCACGTGGTATTCGCTCTGAAACAACGGAATCGTCGAGTCCGCCAAATGTGGCCAGCCGAGTTGCAAGGTGCCGTCGATCAAATCGATGGCCAGCCCCTCGACCTTGGTCTGCCCCGACTTCCAGAACACCGCGGCAATCGAAAACCGCGCGATGAAGGCGATCAGGCTGTGGGGGATTTTTTCCATGAGCCCGATGGCACGAGTGATGAGGTTGTTCATGGCGATACCTTGTTGTTCAGGTCGGTGATGGCGTTGTGGCCGATCAGCAGGGCAAGGATCTGCGGCAGATCGAAGGGTGGGCTGTTTTGCGCAGCTTGCAGCAGCGGTTGGTGGTTGAGCAGGTGGCGGATAAACACGCTGGCGCCGTGATCGAGGGCAAAGACCTCGACCTCGACCTCGAGTGCGTTGCGCAGCACCAGTGCGTGTTGGCCTTGATGGACGTCGATGCCCGCCAGCGTCGCGTCTCCTTGATGCGCCGCCCAGATCGAAACCACCGCGTAGGCCGAATCGAGCAGGTGCAGCGAGGGATGCAGGGCGATGGTCAGTTCGGCCAGTGTGTGCGGATCGGCCAAAGCGGCGCTGATCTGTTGCGCATTGATCGCCAGCGCATCGGCGGCGTGATAGGCGCGGGTGCGCAGGCGTTCGAGCCGTGCGACGTCGGCCAGATAAGGGACGCCGGCCGCCGGTTCGAAGGCGCCAATGAAGTCCGCCAGACCGTCGCCGTAACGGCTCATCAACGGACTGCGCGGCGGCTGCTGCTGGATGAAAATGCTGGCCATGCCACGGAAAAATTCCTCGCCGACCAACTGCTGCACCACCGGATAACTGTCGGCCAGCGCGTTGATCAACGAACCTTGCACGTTATTGCGATACACCGAGAATCGGCTGGCGGGATCAGCACCGTTAACGCTGCACAGGCCAGCGGGGCAGGGCCGGCGAGTGTCGAGCAGGGCGGCGCTGAAGTCGGCTTGAGTGCTCATGGCTGACTCCCGGCGTGCAGCAATAATGCTTCGGCCTGCTGCGCCTCGGCCAGCAGCACATTGAACGCCGGAACCTGATTGTCCCGTTCGATCAAGGTTGCCACCGGGCCGATTCGTTCGAGCGCCAGTCGGTACAACGCCCAGACCGCGTCATCAATCGGCGCGCCGTGATCGTCGATCAGCAAACGGTCGCCGAGGCTGTCGGCATCTTCGGCGAACCCGGCCAGATGAATCTCGCCGACCGCGTGCAAAGGCAGCGCGTCGAGGTAGGTCCGTGGATCGCGTTGATGATTGACGCACGAGACGTAGACGTTGTTGACGTCGAGCAGCAGACCACAGCCGCTGCGGCGGATCACCTCGGTAATGAACTCCGGCTCATCGATGGTCGAGCGTTCGAAGCCGAGATAGGTCGCTGGATTTTCCAGCAGCATCGGGCGCTTGAGGCTGGTCTGCACCTGGTCGATATGCGCGCAGACGCGGTTCAGGGTCGGAGTGTCATACGCCAGTGGCAGCAGGTCATTGAGGAACACCGGGCCGTGGCTCGACCAGGCCAGGTGTTCGGAAAAGGATTGCGGTTGATAGCGCTCGATCAGCGTTTTCAGGCGTTGCAGGTGTTGAGCATCCAGCGACCCTTCGGCCCCGATGGACAGCCCGACACCGTGCAGCGACAGCGGATACTGCTCGCGGATCAACCCGAGAAAATGATGAAACGGACCGCCGTCGACCATGTAGTTTTCGGCGTGGACTTCAAAGAAACCGATGTCCGGTTGGGTGCCGAGCACTTCAACAAAGTGCCCGGTCTTGAGCCCCAACCCCGCGCGGGGCGGGAGCCCGCAGAGGGCTGCCCGAGTGCGCGGTGGGACAGTTTCGCGGGTGGTCAACATGAGCGTCACTCGGGCAGGCAATGGTTCAGGACTTGGCTTTGAAGGCTTCCATCTGACCGAAACCGGTCGGCGAGGTCTTGCTCTCGGTGGTGGTGCAGGTGCCTTTTGGCACGAACTTCCACGAGTTGGCCTGGTAGTCCATCTTCGCTGTGCCGGCACAGGTGGTGCCTGCGCCCGCGGCGCAATCGTTGTGACCCTTCATGGCCACGCCGAAGCATTTTTCCATGTTGCTGTTATCGGCGGCATTGGCGCTGGAAACGGCAGTCATGCTCAGGGCGGAACCAAGAGCCAGAACCAGGGCAGCGGCGGACAGGGTGCGAGTGGTAGTCATGATGTTTCTCCAGATTTGAGCTTGGGTTTTACAAGCGAAGTGCGCTTGCTTACCCCACTAGAGAACGCTCGTGGCGATGCGTTACAGCGCAGTGCAAAGTTTTTTCGAAAAGATTTTCGAACACTGCAATCCACTGTGGGAGCGGGCTTGCTCGCGAAGGCGGTGTGTCATCAAACATCAATGGCGTCTGACACTACGCCTTCGCGAGCAAGCCCGCTCCCACACTGGATTGTGTTCATTCCCGCCTGTTCTATAGTCATCTCAACGGCCTCTGTCACAGGCCGATTTACCAGGACGGTATCTCATGACGAAGGATCGCTCAGCCCACGCTGTGTTATGGCGCAGGACTTCATCTTTTGCGCTTGCCTGCACGCTGCCCTTGCTGTTCGGCACGGTTTGCGCCCAGACGCAGGTTGATCCGCTGGACACGCTCAAGCGCATCAACAGCAACTACAACACCCTCAAGGACGCTTGCCAGGAACCCGATACCGGTGCTGCGCGCGGGCTGTATTACTGCAGCGGCGTGACCTTGCGCATGGTCAATGACGGGCCGTTCAATCCGTGGGATTACAGCCCCTATGCGATCAAGATCGGCGCGACGTCCTACTCGTGGATCCGCAAGGATCTGAGCACGCGCATTCTGATTCACCCTGCCGGTTTCATCCTGCGCACGCCCACCGATGCCGCGGCATTGAAGCTGCCGGTCAAAGAGCAGGGCTTTACCTGCATCTATGCGTTCGATGGCGGCACCGGGCCGGAGCGCAAGTGGTATGGCTGCGGTTTCTTCGACAGCCGCGAACCGCCGCGCGCGGCGCAAGGCACGATGAACAATCGCAATGCCGCACTGGCTTATGGCACTTGCGCGGAGGCCGGTGTAACCACCGCCGAGCAGTGGACGCAGAAATACACCGGGCTGATGAAGGGGCCGATCCAGTACGGCCAATGTTCGTGGAACGCGGAAAAACCCAGCGACTGGCACGCGATGATCCGCGTGCACGAGTCGCGGCCGAACACCACCAACAAGGATCCTTTTGCCTTCAGTGCCCAGGTCAACGAGTTCATGTTGAAGAACGCTACCGCGACCAACGATGGCAGCGAAAACATGAAGTACATCGATGCCTTCATCTACAACGTCAACAGCACGCAGAACTTCGCCACCCGCGGTGATCAGGCGCCGCCGAAACCGGAGAACGGCCTGAACAGCGCGCGCAATTTCCAGAAAAAACTTCAGGCTCAGGGCTACAGCGTGCCGATCCTGCGCCTGGATTTCACCAAGCCTGCAGAGCAGCGCTTCAGCTATGTCGCCGCCGATCAGGCGATCGACGAAATGGTGGTGGGTGGCGCCCCGGTGCCGCAATACATCGCCTCCGCCGACTGGATCAAACGTTACGACCCCGGCACCCGCAAGGATGAATGGAGCCTGAGCATCGTGCCCACCGCGGCGGGGCGCGCCTTGCCCGGTGAGCAAGTCGGCGCTCTGTACGATCAGTTGTTCGCCCTCAAGGGGCCGGACAGCAACTGGCGCGACAACGAAAAGTCCGCTGGCAGCATGCGTCAGCAACTGCGCTGCGTGCTGGTCAATTACCGCAACAAGACGCCATGGAATCTGGAACCGTTCAGGCCGGCGTTGTCGGACAGCGAGACTCGCGCCGCGGGTTGCAACCCGGTTCCGCGTTGAGTGTGTTGGCTAATCAAGGAGATGCTAGCCATGAAGAAACGTCTGAACAGGATCGCCCCGTTGCTCGTGTTGCCGCTGTTGGTGCATGCGGCATGGGCCAGCGCCGAGTCATGTGACGAGACGCTGAGGAAGGTTGAAAAGCTCTACAACAACACCGTCGACAGTTGCGGGCAGGATCCCGCGTCGGACTGCTCAGGGCTGCTGGTTCGCGGCACGCACCGCGCCGATCCGGCCAAAGGGCAAAAGTGGGACGTGTGGAATCCCAGCCCGAAAGCCGTGGAGCTGGGTACGTTTGCTGCCTCGTTCATGCGGGCCGACGGCATCAGTTATGAAGACCCTGGCATGAGCACACAAAACGGCTACCTGATTACGCCCCGGGATCTGGTGAAAGACCCCGAGACGCCAGTGCACGTCTACTGCGCGTTTCCCAACGATGCCTGGACCGACTTTCGCAACGACCGTGGCTGTGGCGACAACAAGAACACCGCCCCGACCGAGGCAGTCTGCCAGGCCATGAAGCCACCTATCACGAGTCCGAGTGCCTGGGTGGCGCACTTCACCCAATTCAACAACAACCGCCAGCAGGACCAGTTGCAGTGCGGCTTCAACATGCGCAATCCGATGAGCAGCAAGGAGCGGGTCGACGCCTTTCGCAATTTCATGGGCGCGCGCAAGGTCATCAACAGCCGCGAATTTCAGACCCAGACCGAGCTGCGCCTGGGCAACCCGAAAACCGATGAACTGCCGATTCTGGCGTTTTTCTACAGCGATCAGCGCGGCTTGAATGATGCCTTGGCCAATCAAAAGGATTACAAGGCCAAGACCGGCAAGGATCGCAACATCATCAAGATCGACTTCCCGAAAACCCCGGTCGCCAAGGCCACATTCTCGTGCATTCAGACCTCGACGCCGACCGCGCCAAAATTCTGCGACAAGTACATCGAGTCCAGCACTTGGGTACAACGTCCCGACCCGAAACTGGGGCCGAACACCTGGTCGCTCGCGGTGGTACCGACCGCATGCGGCCGGGCGATCAAGGATGACCAGACCGACCGGATGTTTGCCGAGCTGTACAACAAGCACAAGGACGATCCGCAGTGGCGCGAATACAGCGTCAATGGCGGGTCATTGCGGCGGCAGATGGTTTGCCATCTGGCAGCTACCTACGAAGGCAAGCCTGTGAGGAACAAGCCTGAGTGGAACCTTGAGCCGGCACGGCCTTATGTCGATCAGGCCACCGCTGTAGCCCAACACTGCAATCCGTACTGACGGCTTTTGATTGTGTGGGAGCGGGCTTGCTCGCGAATGCGATGGATCAGTCAGCACATAGGCTGAATGTAAAATCGCTTTCGCGAGCAAGCCCGCTCCCACAGGGGATCTGTGTTGGATTCAAACTATCTGCCAGGCACAAAAAACGGCCCGAAGGCCGTTTTTCTGTTCAGTGAAAAGCCTCAACCGCCGAGGTACGCCTCGCGCACTTTCGGGTCGGTCAACAGGGCTTCACCGGTGCCTTGCATCACCACGCGGCCGTTCTCCAGAACGTACGCACGGTCGGCGATTTTCAGCGCCTGGTTGGCGTTCTGTTCGACCAGGAACACCGTTACACCGTCCTTGCGCAGTTGTTCGATGATGTCGAAGATCTGCTGGATGATGATCGGTGCCAGGCCCAGCGACGGCTCGTCGAGCAGCAGCAGTTTCGGCTTGCTCATCAGCGCACGGCCGATGGCAAGCATCTGCTGTTCGCCACCGGACATGGTGCCGCCGCGCTGGTTGAAGCGTTCTTTCAGGCGCGGGAACAGGCCGAGGACCTTGTCCATCTGCTCCTGATAGTCGCCCTTGTCGGTGAAGAAACCGCCCATCGACAGGTTTTCTTCGACGGTCAGACGGGCGAACACCCGACGACCTTCCGGCACTACGGCGATGCTCTTGCGCATGATCTGCGACGAGTCCTGGCCGACCAGTTCCTCACCCATGTAGCGGATGCTGCCGCTGTGCGCCTGCGGTGAACCGCAAAGCGTCATCAGCAGCGTGGACTTGCCGGCACCGTTGGCGCCGATCAGGGTCACGATCTCGCCCTGACGGACTTCGACGTTGACGCTGTGCAGGGCCTGGATCTTGCCGTAGAAGGTGGAAACGTTTTCGAACTGCAGCATTTACGCTTCCCCCAGGTAGGCTTTGATCACTTCAGGATTGTCGCGGATCTGATCCGGCGTGCCGTCGGCCAGAGGCGTGCCCTGGTTGATCACGACGATGTGGTCGGAAATGCTCATGACCAGTTTCATGTCGTGTTCGATCAACAGCACGGTCACGTTGTGCTCTTCACGCAGCACGCTGATCAGCGCCTTGAGGTCTTCGGTTTCCTTCGGGTTCAGGCCGGCGGCCGGTTCGTCGAGCATGAGGATCCGTGGGCGGGTCATCATGCAGCGGGCGATTTCCAGACGTCGTTGCTGACCATAGGCCAGGGTGCCGGCGGTACGGTTGGCGAACTCTTTCAGGTTGACCTTTTCCAGCCAGTACTCGGCATATTCCATGGCCTCGCGCTCGCTCTTGCGGAACGCCGGGGTCTTGAACAAGCCGGCCAGGAAGTTGGTGTTCAGGTGACGGTGCTGGGCGATCAACAGGTTCTCGACCGCCGTCATGTCCTTGAACAAACGCACGTTCTGGAAGGTGCGAACCACGCCCTTGAGGGCGATCTTGTGCCCCGGCAGGCCCTGGATCGGCTCGCCGTCCAGCAGGATGCTGCCACCCGATGGCTGGTAGAAACCGGTCAGGCAGTTGAACACGGTAGTCTTGCCCGCGCCGTTCGGCCCGATCAGCGCCACCACTTGTTTTTCCTTGACGGTCAGGGCCACGCCATTGACCGCCAGCAAGCCGCCGAAGCGCATGCTCAGGTTTTCGACTTTAAGGATCTCGCGGCTCATTTTCGCAACTCCATGTGTGGGCGTTGCATCGGCAGCAGACCTTGTGGACGCCAGATCATCATCAACACCATCAGCGCACCGAACATCAACATCCGGTATTCGCTGAACTCACGCATCATTTCCGGCAACAGGATCATCACCACGGCCGCGAGAATCACGCCCAGTTGCGAGCCCATGCCACCCAGCACGACGATGGCGAGGATGATCGCCGACTCGATGAAGGTGAACGACTCCGGTGTGACCAGACCCTGACGGGCAGCGAAGAAGCTCCCGGCGAAACCGGCGAAGCTTGCCCCCAGGGTGAACGCCGACAGCTTGATGATCGTCGGATTCAGGCCCAAGGCACGGCAGGCGATTTCGTCTTCACGCAGCGCTTCCCACGCGCGGCCGATCGGCATGCGCAGCAAGCGGTTGATGATGAACAGCGCCGCCAGTGCCAGCACCAGGGCCACCAGGTAGAGGAAGATCACCTTGTTGATCGAGTTGTATTCGAGGCCGAAATATTCGTGGAAGGTTTGCATGCCTTCCGCCGCTTTACGTTCGAAGGTCAGACCGAAGAACGTCGGTTTCTCGATGTTGCTGATGCCGTTCGGACCGCCAGTGATATCGGTCAGGTTACGCAGGAACAGACGAATGATTTCGCCGAAACCCAGGGTCACGATCGCCAGATAGTCACCGCGCAGACGCAGCACCGGGAAGCCCAGCAGGAAGCCGAACGTCGCCGCCATCAGACCGGCAATCGGCAGGCAGATCCAGAAGCTCAGGCCGTAGTAGTGCGACAGCAGCGCGTAGCTGTAGGCGCCGACGGCGTAGAAACCGACGTAACCGAGGTCGAGCAGACCGGCCAGACCGACGACGATGTTCAGACCGAGGCCGAGCATCACGTAGATCAGGATCAGCGTCGCAATGTCCACCGCGCCACGGGAGCCGAAGAACGGCCACACCAGTGCACCGAGGATCAGCGCAATGATGATGTAGCGTTGGGTGGTCGGCAGGGTCAGGAAGTTGCTGGCCTTGGCCGGGATCAACGGCAGGCCCGGCGAGGATTTCCACGCCTTGCTGATCTGCTGGTTGAACAGCACGCGCAGGAACATCAGCACCGAGCACACGGCGATGGTCGCCAGAATGGCCGGGCTGGTGCCATGCACTTCGAGGTTGATGCCGACGATGGTCAGTTTCAGACCGAGTACCGGGTAGGCCACGGCCCACACCAGCAAGGCACTGAACAGTGCCTGTTTAAGATTCCTAGTCATACTTTCTCAACCTCCGGACGGCCCAGAATGCCGGTCGGACGGAACAACAGCACCAGAACCAACAAGCCGAAAGCCACGACGTCCTTGTACTGGTCGCCGAAGATATCGGCGCCAAAGGCTTCCGCCACCCCGAGCACCAGCCCGCCGAGCATCGCGCCGGGGATGCTACCGATCCCGCCGAGTACCGCAGCGGTGAAGGCCTTGAGGCCGACGAGGAAACCGGCGTTCGGGTTGATCACGCCATACTGCATGCTCAGCAGCACAGCAGCGACGGCTGCCAGCGCAGCACCGATGACGAAGGTCAGGGCGATGATGTTGTTGGTGTTGATGCCCAGCAGGTTGGCCATCTTGATGTCTTCGGCGCAGGCACGGCAGGCGCGACCCAGGCGAGAGCGGGAGATGAACAGCGTGAGGCCGAGCATGGCGACCAGGGTCACCACGAACACCACGATTTGCATGTAGGAAATCAGCACTTCATGTGCGCCACCTGGCCCGATGGAGATGTTGCCGGGGATCAGGTTGGGGATGGATTTGTCCTTGGAGTCTTGCGCGAGCAGAACCGTGTTCTGCAGGAAGATCGACATACCGATCGCGGAAATCAGCGGGATCAGACGGTTGCTGCCGCGCAGGGGGCGGTAGGCGATCCGTTCGATGCTGTAACCGTAGGAACTGGTGACGACGATGCTCGCGATGAACGCGGCGGTCATCAACAGCGGGACGTTGTCGATTCCCATCATGGCCAGCCCGGCAATGGCGATGAACGCCACGTAGGAGCCGATCATGTACACCTCGCCGTGGGCGAAGTTGATCATTCCAATGATGCCGTAAACCATCGTATAGCCGATGGCAATCAGGGCATACGTGCTGCCAATGGTCAGGCCATTAACCAGCTGTTGGAAGAAGTGATAGATGTCAGGCATTACAGCGCTCCTAAAAACCTGATACGCATTTCACTGGTGGAGTCATTTTCCCGCCCGGCCCCGTGGATCTTTATCCACTTCGAATCCGGGTTTTGCCAGCGAACCGCTGATGACGGTTTTGAGATTTTCAGGTGGGGAGACTGGCGGATCACGCCAGCGCGGCCCATACATTCGTAAAACAAAGCCCACGGCACGCCGTGGGCTTTATTGGCAGTCAGTCAGGGCGCGCCTTACTGAGGCGAAACTTCAGTTTTCGGTTTGCCGAAGTGCCACTCGTAAACCACAAATTTGAAGTCCTTCAGGTCGCCCTTGGCGTCGAAGCTCAGGTCGCCGGTAGGGGTCTTGAAGGAGCCTGCGTGAATGGCTGCGGCCACTTTGGCCGGGTCTTCGGATTTGGCTGCGGTGATACCGCCGGCAATCACTTCAACCGCCGAGTAGGAAGGGAACACGAACGGGCCGCTCGGATCTTCTTTCTTCGCCTTGAAGGCATCAGCCAGGGCAACGTTGGCCGGATCCTGGTCGAAGGATTTCGGCAGGGTCACCAGCAGGCCTTCGGAGGCGTCTTTGGCGATCTGCGAAATGGAGTCGTTACCCACGCCTTCCGGACCCATGAACTTGGCTTTCAGGCCTTTTTCCTCGGACTGACGCAGGATCAGACCCAGTTCCGGGTGGTAGCCGCCGTAGTAGACGAAGTCGACGTTGGCTTGCTTGAGTTTGGCGATGATCGAGGAGAAGTCCTTGTCGCCGGCGTTGATGCCTTCGAATACCGCGACTTTCACGCCGTCTTTTTCCAGCGTCTGTTTAACCGCGGTGGCGATGCCTTCACCGTATTGCTGCTTGTCGTGCAGTACAGCGACGACTTTCGGTTTGACGTACTTGGCAATGTAGTTACCGGCGGCAGGGCCCTGGGCGCTGTCCAGACCGATGGTGCGGAAGATCATTTTGTAACCACGGGCAGTGATGTCCGGGCTGGTGGCAGCCGGGGTGATCATCACGATGCCTTCGTCTTCGTAGATGTCCGAAGCAGGCTGAGTGGAGCTGGAGCACAGGTGACCGACCACGAACTTGACGCCGTCGTTGACGACCTTGTTCGCGATCGCTACGGCTTGTTTCGGATCGCAGGCATCGTCGTATTCAACGGCTTCGAGTTTCTTGCCGTCGACGCCGCCCTTGGCGTTGATCTGCTCGATGGCCATTTTCGCGCCACTGAACTGCATGTCGCCGTATTGGGCTACAGGACCGGTCTTAGGGCCGGCGATACCGATCTTGATGGTGTCAGCGGCGAACGAATGGCTGGCAACCCCGGCCAGAACCATAGCGGCAAACAGTTTGGAAATCTGCTTAGTAGCCTTAGTCATAGTGCTCCACTCTTACTGTTGTAATTTTTTTGAGTTCTGGCGCCGTAGCAGCAGAACCGGGTCAGATATCTTTGCGATACCCTCCGGAAATGCCCCCGGCAACTGTACCGGTACAGTGTAGAGCGCCGGTTGTTAGCCTGGGAAGCTGGCGCCAGGGGGCAAAACTTGTGGGTGTCGCATTTTTGAATGAAAAAGACAGAATTGCGGCGGGGCTTTCCTGGGGCTTATGCCCCAAACAGCAGCATTCCTTGGCGTTCCTGCTCTTTTCGTTCGGTGAAGCCATTTGCAACCGGGTTTTTCTGCCGGACCACCCACGTTATCATTCGCGTCGATTTCTTTTCCGGACAGTCCCATGAATCAAGAACCTAGCACCCTCTATGCCAAGCTGCTTGGTGAAACCGCATCTATTACCTGGAAAGAGCTGGAGCCGTTCTTCGCCAAGGGTGCCCTATTGTGGGTCGACCCGGCGCTTGATTTGATCGCTGCCGCCGAGGCCGTGGCATCGGACGATGGCGAGAAAGTCGCCACCTGGCTGGCCGAAGACAAACTCGCCAAGCTGTCTGAAACGCGGGCGCTGGATATTTTCGAGCGTGATCCCAAGATGTGGGCGGTGGTGGTACGGCCGTGGATTCTGGTCCAGGAAAGGGCGCAGGTCTGAGCGCTCGCACCTTGATGGTGCGCGCCTCATGCAAAAGAAAGTGTGTAGCCGAGTAGCGTGATGGCACGTTGCCGTAGAGAAATGCCACAAGCGTGGGTGGCCTCACGGTGACGTAAACGTAACGGGAACAGTTTATTGAGCAGCCTGAGGGCTGCTTAATTGTTTCTGGATGTTGGAAGGGCTGCAATCTGCAGTGAATGTGCCGACCCCTTCGCGAGCAAGCTCGCTCCCACAGGGGAACGCATTTCAAATGTGGGAGCGAGCTTGCTCGCGAATTGGGGCGACTCGATCTTGGATCAGACCGAGTAAGTCTTCCCGGTATGGTTATTCAGGGAAATAACCTTGGTCTTGCCGATCCGGTGACGGTAGATCTCGCGCAGGTACTTGATCGCTTTCTTCACGCAATCACGCGACAGGCGAATGTCGTTGATCGAGACAAACTTGTCCTTGTCGTTGATCAGCTCGCGGTACTTCTTCTCGTACATCGGCTTGATCGCGTACCAGTTGGTGTCGAGGATCTTTGCCGGGTTTTCGAACTCGTTGAGCAGATCGTCGATACGGTCTTCGTCGAAGTCTTCATTGATGATGAAGTCGAGGATCGAGTTGTCCAGGGTCTCGTCGAAACGGTACGGGGTCTTGGCGAAGCAGCGCTTGATGAACGCCACGATCAGGGTCAGGAAGTCGTCCGACAGGCACGGGCTCTTGGCGATCAGGGTGGTCAGCGACAGGTTGGCCGAGGCACCGATCACCAGCGCATAGCGCTTGAGCGTGGTGTTGGGGAACAGGCTGTTGAGGTGGGTCTTCAACCGGTTCAGGTCCATGTACGACAGCTTGTAGTCCTTCGGCAGCGAGACGATCGAGACCACCGACGAGCAGTTCTTGAAGAAGTGCAGGTCGTGCAGCGCGGCGGCGTCGTAGCCGGAATTCTTGTACTGCTCCAGCGAGGCGCGATAGCGCTTGGATTCGATCGGCAGCAGGCTGATGCCTTCGATGGCCTGGGTAACTTTGTTGAAGTGCGGCAGGTCGATCGAGCGGAAGAACAGGTCGTCGATGTTCAGGCGCTGCGGCTCCTTGTCGAACACCTTGAACTTGTCGCTGCTCGGCGGCGGGGTTTCCGGCACCACCGATTCGGCGTAGGCAATCGCCACCGGGCCGGCCAGACTCATGAACAGGTCGTTGGCGTCCAGGCGAATGGTTTCGCCAATGTCGATGCCGGCGCGACGGAAGTAGTTCTGGTCGTAGTCGGTGGTCACCGCCTGCGCCGTCAGAATGTTGAAGATTTGCTGCGAGATGTACTGGTTGGCGTGCTTCTCCATCGCATTGACATCAATGTTCTGGATGTTGCCGTCATCGCTTTCTTCGGCGTAACGCATGATGTCATTGGAGATCAGCATCATCGCGTTCCATGGGCGGATACGGCCCATGACGCTGGCTTCGCTGCTGTCTTCATTGGCGAAGTTGTAGGAGAAATCCCATTCTTCCGACAGGTATTTGCACAGCAGGCGGCCGGCGTTGATGTGCAGCGCCTCGGACATTTCACTGCGGTGGTCGGAAATGTTCGGCAGCACGCAGATGCCGCTGGTGAAGATCGGCTCGAACACGAACGAATGCCCGCTCTTGCCGTCGTGCTCATCCATCGGCTTGGTGTCGAACGTCTTGTTCATGTACGAGTGCTGCTGGGCCAGACCGAACTCCGAGGCCATGCCCGAACCGGTACCGCCGCCGGCACTGAAGATCGAGAAGTACAGGCGCGACTGGTTAGCCTTGATGCCGCAGCTGTCGATCAGGTACGAGTGGATCATTTTCCAGTCAGGGCTGGAGAAACGCTGGGTATCCTTGTTGAGGATGATCTTCGCCAGATACTGGCCGAGGATCGGCGCGTTACCGGCGCCACCGGCGTGGACTTCGGACAAGTCCATGATCTTCATTTTGCTGTAGTCGCGCAGGAAGCCGCTTTTCTCGCCCTTGCGCGAGAAGCGGATGCGCCCGGCGATATCCTTGTCGAGGTCACCGAGCATCACCAGCGGTTCGACGAGGAACACCGGTTTGCTCGATTTGTTCGGGCCGATCCGCAGGTTGTGCTTGATCCACTGCGCCGGACTGTAGCCCTTGTCGGCCAGACGCCGATCCGCCGCACGGTCTTCGTTGTTGAATTCGTTGAGGTAGAACTTGCGCGCGTTGTACACCAGCTCCGCGACGTCGAGGGCGATGTTCGAGCCGCAGCGACCGAGGCCGATCAGGCACACCGAGGGGAATTCCTGGTCGTTGTGCTGTTCGTTGTCGCCTTCCAGGTGCGGCGGGCGCGGGAACACCAGGTCACGCAGACCGTCGAGGTTGTCGAGGATGCGGTCGGTGTTGGTTTCGGTGTAGTACAGGTATTGGTGAGTGCCCAGCGGGCGCGAAGGAGGCAATGGCTTCATCGGAGCCGGGCTGTTCGCCGCAGGGCTCAGGGTCAGATCGGATACCGCAGTGGCCGGATTGTTTTTAGAAGTCATTGTGCGCCATATACCTGGACAGGGTTGGCTCGGCGACCGATGTCATCGAGCCTCACGGAAAGAGGATCTCGCGTCTTTGACTGCGCGTATTTGGCCCGGGCGTCAGGGGCTTGGCCTGATCGTCGCGCGGGGGAATCCTTTCCTGATCGTTCATGAATCGGCCATTATTCAGTGATCTTTAATCGAAAAGAGGCGAAATGATGTCAACGCTACCTTCGTTGGGTTTTGCCGGAATCGGCCTGATGGGCTTGCCGATGTGCCGTCGTCTGCTGGCCGCGGGTTATCCGCTGACCGTGTGGAACCGCAACCCGGCCAAGTGCGCGCCACTGGTCGAGGCCGGCGCCCGGCAGGTGGCGAGCCCCGCAGAACTGTGCGAACACGCCGACGTGGTGATGCTCTGTCTGGCTGATACGGCGGTGGTGCGCGAGGTGGTGTTTGGCCCCGCCGGTGTCGCTGAAGGCGCGAAAAACGGCCAGTTGCTGGTGGACTTTTCCAGCCTCGAACCGACCGCTACCCGCGAGATGGCCGCCGAGTTGGCAGACCAAACCGGGATGGCCTGGCTCGACTCACCGGTGTCCGGCGGCGTGGTCGGCGCCGAGGCCGGTAGTCTGGCGATCATGGTCGGCGGTGCGGCGGCGGATCTGGAGCGGGTGCGCCCGGTACTGCTCAGCCTCGGTCAGCGCGTCACGCACATGGGCGGCATCGGCGCCGGGCAAGTCACCAAGGCCTGCAATCAGATGATCGTCGCCTGCAACGCGCTGGTGATTGCCGAAGTGGTGGCGCTGGCCGAGCAGGCCGGGGTCGATGCGCGCCTGATCGCCGAGGCGCTGGCCGGTGGTTTTGCCGATTCGAAACCATTGCAGATCCTCGCCCCGCAAATGGCCGAGAGCCGTTTCGAACCGGTGAAGTGGCACGTGCGCACGTTGCTCAAGGATCTCGACACCGCGGTGAAATTCTCCCGCGAACAAGGCTCGGCCACGCCGATCAGCGGATTGGCCGCACAACTGATGCGCCTGCATGGGGCGCAGGGTTTTTTGCAGAAGGATCCAGCGACACTGGTACAAATGTACCGCGCGCCAGACTCAGCGGATTGACCGCGTGCGAGTGTTTGCGCTGATTGATTTCCTCAAGTACCGGACGTAGTTCATTCAGCGGCACCGGGCGACTGAGCAGGTAGCCCTGAATGAAATCGCAGCCTGAGCGCTCAAGAAACTCGTACTGCTCCAGGCTTTCCACGCCTTCGGTCACCACCTGCAAATGCAGGGTGTGAGCCATGACGATGATCGCCTGGACGATCTCCATGTCGGCGGTCGCCTTGGGAATGTCGAGGATGAACGAACGGTCGATCTTCAGCGTGTTGAGCGGCAGGCGCTTGAGGTAGGCCAGCGATGAATAACCGGTGCCGAAGTCATCGATCGACAGCGAAACCCCGAGGGCGCGAATCTGCCGCAACAGCACCAGGGTGTTGGCGATGTTGCCCATCAAGGCGTTTTCGGTGACCTCCAGTTCCAGCCGCTCCGGCGCGACGCCGGCGGTGCGCAGCGCACTTTCGATTTCATCGGCGAGTTCTTCCCGGGCAAGATTGAGTGGCGAGCAGTTCCAGGCGATTTTCAGTTCGTCGCAGCCGTGGCGCGTCAGTTCGCCAAGGTCGGTGCAGGCCCGGCGCAGCACCCAGTTATCCAGCTCGGCGATCAGGCCGTTGGTTTCGGCAATCGCGATGAAACGGTCTGGCGCCAGCAGGCCATGCACCGGGTGCTGCCAGCGAATCAGCGCTTCGAGCTTGGTCACCCGCCCGGTTTTCAGTTCGAAGATCGGCTGGTAGTAGAGCATCAGCCCGTTTTCTTCGCGCAGGGCGTGGCGCAGCTCTTCTTCCAGTTGCAGTTCAAGACTGGCGCGGGTCTTCATGTTGGAACTGAAAAAATGCAGGCCGTTTCGCCCGGCACCCTTGGATTGATACAGCGCCAGATCCGCATGCTTGAGCAGTTCTTCGCAGGTGGTGCCGTCGTCGGGGAACAGGCTGATACCGATGCTGGTGGTCATCACCATGCGCCGTCCGGCCAGCTCGATCGGCTCCTTCATTTTCTGCATGATCCGCTGCGCCATGCTGCGCGCCTCTTCGCGGTCACGCAGGCCGATCAGGATGCAGAACTCGTCACCGCCGAAACGTGCGACCACATCCTCATGACTGCGCACCGAACCTTTGATGTGATTGGCGATGACTTTGAGCAGGGCGTCACCGGCGTCATGGCCGAGGCTGTCGTTGATCCGCTTGAAGTGGTCGATGTCGAGAAACATCACCGCGAGCATGCCGCCTTCGCTGGTTTTCTGGCTGAGTTTCTCGGCGAAGATCTGGTTGAATCCACGGCGATTGATCAGGTTGGTCAGGGCGTCGTAGTTGGCCACTTGCTGCAGTGACATCCGCGCCTGATCGAGCTGCCCGAGCAGGGCGTTGACCCGGCGCAGGTCGTGCTCCTTGTTCTGCAGTTTCTTGTCGGCCAGGGCCGCACTGATCGCGCTGCCGAGAATCAGCAGGATGATCAGCGCAACCGTCAGGCCCAGTTGCAGATGGCTGGGGTCGGCGGCCATCGTCGGTGCTGTACCTTCGGGCAACACCAGGTGCAGCGCGGCCATGCCAGTGAAGTGCATGCTGATGATGCCTGCGCCGAGAATCACCGCAGCGGTGTATTTGAGTAATTGATGAAAACGCCCAGTGCCTTCACGCAGATAACCGGCGACCCACAACGCGGCGAAGCTGGCGCCGATGGCAATCACGATCGACAGGCAGAACAACAGCGGCTGGTAGTAGGCGGTGGCCACCGAGTGCATTGCCGCCATGCCGACGTAATGCATGCCGGCGATGCCCAGACCGATGACGATGGCGGTTTTCAGGTAGTGCACCAGGCTCGGCTGCGGATCACTCAAGGTGTGCATCGCCAGCCACGAGGCGAGCAGGGCAATCAGCAGGGAAAACAGAGTGATCGCCAGATCGTAGTGGACTTCGATCGGCGCCTGGAACGCCAGCATGGCGATGAAGTGCATGGCCCAGATGCCGCCGGCCAGGCACGAGGCGCCGATCCAGCGCCACACCCGTTGCGAGCCCGGGTCTTCGGCGTGACCGACGCGTTCGGCCATGTCGAGGGTGGCAAAACTCGCGGCGCAGGCGACCAGATAGGCCACCAGCACCAGCAAGGGATTGTGTGTGCAATCGAGAATGACCTGCCCGCTCTCCGGCAGCTCGGTAACAAACTGCAAACCAAGCCACTCCATAGCATGCCCCGTCTCTGAAGTCGTCCCTACTGCGTCTTCAACGCAGGCGAATGACTGGAGTATAGAGGCGGTTTTTGCCATGCAAGCGATAGTGGCACATTGGCGCCAACGATTTCGGCATGAGCTTTATAGCGATTGGCGCTAAATCTCAGGCGCTTTGCTCGTAAGGGATCTGATTCCATTCCGGTTCGAGAGGCGGCAAGCCGAAGCGGGCGCGCGCCTTGTCGCAATCGACATTCTGTTCGCCGTTTTCCCAGGAAGCATCGAATTCGCGGCAGGGACTGGAGCGTTGTTCGTAAATCGAGCACTGCACTTGGCTGCCTACCTCGCCGACCAACGCCGTGCAACGCGGCGATTTGCAGTCGGTGCCGTTCATCGCCACCCGACTGGGGCTGATCTGCGTGACCAGTTCATCGGGCACTGTGCCGCCGGAGGAGGCGCATTCACCCCAGAAAAAAGACACGCGAAAATGGGAACAGCAGGCACCGCAATTCAGACACGGACTGACTTCGGACATGGGGAGGGCATCAAAGGGGTTGATCGGCGAATCCGGACGGATCCGGCGGCTATTCTAGGCTTCGCCATGGACTTGGGAAGGGGGGCGCGAAAGTATTTTTTTGTAGCCGGATTTTGCCGCAAAACCCCCGGTTTATGGGGGATTGCTGACTTATCAAGGGCTTACGTTTCTTTACAGTGCCATGCCTCGTTATCAGCTTGACGAATGATCACAGACAGCCCCGGCCCGCCTGTCTAGATTGCAGGTTCCGGGCTCGGATGCGTCGGCAGTGAAGCCCTATAACAATAAAGAGACGGACCCATGCAGAACTCGACCCAAGCGGCGAATGCCTGGCGCATTCTGTTCCTGTTGTTCCTTGCCAACCTGTTCAATTTCTTCGACCGCACCATTCCGGCGATCATCATCGAGCCGATCCGCATGGAAT
Source organism: Pseudomonas sp. 13B_3.2_Bac1 (assembly GCF_025466205.1). Lineage (NCBI taxonomy): Bacteria > Pseudomonadati > Pseudomonadota > Gammaproteobacteria > Pseudomonadales > Pseudomonadaceae > Pseudomonas > Pseudomonas sp. 13B_3.2_Bac1. The sequence continues at coordinate 19,161 of NZ_JANLOG010000138.1, read as the reverse complement.
GGCACCTCAGCGACTTTCAACTGGGGATCGTCGGCACCGCGTTCACCCTGGTTTATGCCATTGCCGGCCTGCCGTTGGGGCGCATGGCCGATACCGGTTCGCGCAGCAAACTGATGGGCTGGGGCCTGGCGACCTGGAGCGCGCTGACCGCAGTCAATGGTCTGGTCGGCAGTTTCTGGAGTTTTCTGCTGGTGCGCATGGGCATCGGTATCGGCGAGGCCAGTTATGCGCCCGCCGCCAATTCGTTGATCGGCGACCTGTTCCCGGCTCACCGTCGGGCGCGGGCCATGGGCATTTTCATGCTGGGCCTGCCGCTGGGCCTGCTGCTGGCGTTCTTCACCATCGGCGCGATGGTCAAGGCGTTCGACAGCTGGCGCGCACCGTTCTTTATCGCGGCAGTGCCGGGGCTGATCCTTGCGGTGTTCATGTTTTTCATCAAGGAACCCAAACGCGGTGCGGCAGAAACCGTGCAGGTGTCTCAGGAGAGAGTCGACAAACCGATTCGCCGGGTGCTCGCGGTGCCGACGTTCCTCTGGCTGGTGCTGGCCGGGTTGTGTTTCAACTTCGCCACCTATGCCTGCAACTCGTTCATGGTGCCGATGCTGCAGCGCTATTTCCTGATGCCTCTGCACGATGCGGCGGTGGCGACCGGGGTGATTGTCGGTATCACCGGGTTGATCGGCCTGACCCTGGGTGGCTGGATCGCTGACAAGATTCATCAGCGTGTTGCCAACGGACGCCTACTGTTTGCCGGGTTCAGCCTGATCGTCTCAACGGTGTGCACGGTGTGGGCACTGTATGTCGGGCGTGTCGAGATCGGAGTGTTCGTCGCGCTGTTCAGCGTCGGCTGGCTGTTTGCCTACAACTTCTATACCTGCGTGTACACGGCGATTCAGGACGTGGTCGAGCCGCGCCTGCGGGCCACGGCCATGGCGTTGTTCTTCGCCGGGTTGTATTTGCTGGGCGGTGGCCTGGGGCCGGTGGTGGTCGGTGGTTTGTCGGATCACTTCGCCCAGTCGGCGATGATTTCGGCGGGGGCTGAGCAGATGACCGAGGCATTCAAGGCTGTCGGGCTGCATGACGCGATGTATCTGATTCCGGTGGCGCTGTTTTTCACCATGGTGTTTCTGTTTCTGGCGGCGCGGTGTTTTGTGCGGGATGCGCAGCGGATGAAGGAGGGGTTGGTGGCGGTGAGTGAACCTGATGGTGCGGTGGCGACTGCATGATCGCCTTCGCGAGCAAGCCCGCTCCCACATTGGATCTCCAGCGTGAACACAATCCCTGTGGGAGCGAGCCTGCTCGCGAAAGGGCCAGTAGCATCACCGGATAAATAACAGACAAACAAAAAGGCCCGCATCACTGCGGGCCTTCTTGTTTTCAGCACTGAAGCAGGGCGGTTTAACCCGCTACCAACACCCGGATCGCTTCCAGACGCAGCGCCGCTTTATCCAGCATCGCCAGACCCAGTTCACGCTGCTTGCGCAACGCATCCAGTTCGCTGTCGCGCACGGTCGGGTTGACCGCTTGCAACGCGGTCAGGCGCGCCAGTTCTTCTTCGGTATCGGCCGCCAGACGACGACGGGCCTCGGCCACGCGCTCGGCGTGACGCGGGGCAATCTTGTCTTCACCGGCGTTGATCCGTGGCGTCAGCTGATCGCGCTGGGCCTGGATGAACTTGTTGGCGCTGGCACGTGGCACGCTTTCCAGTTGATCGTTGAGGGTTTCGAACGAGACCCGCGGCGACAGATCGTTGCCGTTAGCGTCGAGCAGGCAGCGCAGGGCGGCCGGCGGCAGGTAGCGGCCCAGTTGCAGCGAGCGCGGTGCAACCACTTCGCTGACGTAGAGCAGTTCCAGCAGAACGGTGCCCGGTTTCAGCGCCTTGTTCTTGATCAGCGCGACGGCGGTGTTGCCCATCGAACCGGACAGCACCAGATCCATGCCGCCCTGCACCATCGGGTGTTCCCAGGTGATGAACTGCATGTCTTCGCGCGACAGCGCCTGGTTGCGGTCGTAGGTGATGGTCACGCCTTCGTCGTCACCCAGCGGGAAGCTGGCGTCGAGCATCTTCTCGCTCGGCTTGAGGATCAGGGCGTTTTCCGAGTGGTCTTCGCTGTCGATGCCGAACGCGTCGAACAGGGTTTCCATGTAGATCGGCAGGGCGAACTGGTCGTCCTGCTCAAGGATCGCCTCGACCAGCGCGTCACCTTCGCCAGCACCGCCGGAGTTGAGTTCCAGCAGACGGTCGCGACCGGTGTGCAGCTCTTGTTCCAGACGCTCGCGCTCGGCGCGGGCTTCGTCGATCAGCGCTTGCCACTCGCCGTCATCGGCTTCTTCAAGCAGCGGCAGCAGGCGCGGGCCGAACTGATGCTGCAAGGCGTTGCCGGTCGGGCAGGTGTTGAGGAACGCGTTCAGCGCTTCGTGGTACCACTGGAACAGGCGCTCTTGCGGACTGGTTTCCAGGTACGGCACGTGCAGTTCGATGATGTGCTTCTGACCGATCCGGTCGAGACGCCCGATACGCTGCTCGAGCAGGTCCGGGTGCGACGGCAGATCGAACAGCACCAGGTGGTGCGCGAACTGGAAGTTGCGCCCTTCACTGCCGATTTCCGAGCAGATCAGCACCTGTGCGCCAAACTCTTCGTCGGCGAAGTAGGCGGCGGCGCGGTCACGCTCGAGGATGTTCATGCCCTCGTGGAACACCGTGGCCGGGATGCCGGAGCGTACGCGCAGGGCGTCTTCCAGGTCCATCGCGGTTTCGGCGTGGGCGCAGATCACCAGCACTTTGGTGCGCTTGAGCATTTTCAGCTGATCGATCAGCCACTCGACGCGCGGATCGAATTTCCACCAGCGCTCTTCTTCGCTGGCGTCAGGCTGGGCCTGGAAGCTGACTTCCGGGTACAGCTCGGCGTGATCGCCCAGCGGCAGTTCGAGGTATTCGTCCGGGCATGGCAGCGGGTACGGGTGCAGTTTGCGCTCCGGGAAACCCTGCACGGCGGCGCGGGTGTTACGGAACAGCACGCGGCCGGTGCCGTGGCGGTCGAGCAGTTCACGCACCAGACGCGCGCTGGCTTCGCTGTCGCCATCGTTGACCGCAGTCAGCAGGGCTTCGCCTTCGTTGCCGAGGAAACCGTGGATGGTCTTGTGTGCTGCAGGCGACAGGCGCCCTTTGTCGAGCAGTTCCTGAACGGCTTCGGCCACCGGGCGATAGTTCTCGCTCTCGGCGCGGAACGCGGCCAGGTCATGGAAACGGTTCGGGTCGAGCAGGCGCAGACGGGCGAAGTGGCTGTCTTGACCGAGCTGTTCCGGGGTTGCGGTGAGCAGCAGCACGCCGGGAATCACTTCAGCCAGTTGTTCGACCAGCGAATACTCAGGGCTGGCCTTGTCTTCGTGCCACACCAGGTGGTGGGCTTCGTCGACCACCATCAGGTCCCAGCCGGCGGCGAACAAGGCGTCCTGCGCCTTCTCGTCTTCGACCAGCCATTCCAGGGCAACCAATGCCAGCTGGGTGTCTTCGAACGGGTTGGTGGCATCGCTTTCGATGAAGCGTTCTTCGTCGAACAGCGCGACCTGCAGGTTGAAACGGCGGCGCATTTCCACCAGCCACTGGTGCTGCAGGTTTTCCGGAACCAGGATCAGCACACGGTTGGCGCGGCCCGAGAGCAGTTGGCGATGGATCACCAGACCGGCTTCGATGGTTTTCCCCAGACCCACTTCGTCCGCCAGCAGAACCCGTGGCGCGATGCGGTCGGCGACTTCACGGGCGATGTGCAACTGGTGCGCGATTGGCTGCGCACGCACGCCGCCCAGGCCCCAGAGCGAGGACTGCAACTGGCGGCTGGTGTGTTCCAGGGTGTTGTAGCGCAGGGAGAACCACGACAGCGGGTCGATCTGCCCGGCGAACAGACGGTCGCTGGCCAGACGGAACTGAATGAAGTTCGACAGCTGGGTTTCCGGCAGGGTAACGGCTTCGTTCTGCCCGTTGAGACCGTGATAGACCATCAACCCGTCGACGTCGTCGACTTCGCGCACGGTCATCTTCCAGCCTTCGAAGTGAGTAATGGTGTCACCCGGCGAGAACCGCACGCGGGTGAGGGGCGCATTCCGTAGCGCGTACTGGCGGGTTTCGCCAGTGGCCGGGTAAAGCACGGTCAACAAGCGGCCGTCCTGTGCCAGAACGGTGCCTAAACCAAGCTCTGCTTCGCTGTCACTGATCCAGCGTTGCCCCGGTTGATACTGCTGCGCCATGCTGCCTGACTCCCACCTTGAAAAAGCGGGCTATCTTAACGGAATGCAGGCTTCAGGGCCAAAGATTACTGGGTAGGCGCTGCCGCAGGCGGCGATCCTTTGATCTTTGGAAACACTTGAGATTCGTGGTGTCCGATTAAAGGATCGCAGCCTGCGGCAGCTCCTGCAGGTGCCAAGTGCGTCACAGATTTGCGACGGATGGCTCAAGGCGCCTTTGCCGCAGCCGATAGCTAGCTGACAGGAGACCCTATATATGCTGCCACCGATGCTCCCCCTGAGCGCTGTGCCGATCACTTCCCAGCAGGATCCGATTCGCCAGCGGCCGGACATTCCTCCGGTGGTGCCGGTGCAGGAAAGCTCCAACGAAAGCACGATCGATCTGCAAAAGCGCGATCCGGAAGAGGATCGACTACTGGCGCGCGAAGAACAGCGTCGCCAGCAGGAGCGTGATCGTCGCCGTCGCGAAGCCGACGAAGACCCGGAAGAACATCTGGCCGTGCCGGGCACCGAGCTGAATGCTGACAACACCGTGCCGGTGGTGCCGCTGATGGAAGATCAGCCGCGTCAAGGCTTGTGGGTCGATATCGAGATCTGAGGCGCCGCCGCCAGCTCGCCCAGACTGGCCAGCAACACATCGATTTCCTCTTCAGTATTCAGATAGCTCACCGCCACCCGCGCCAGGCTTTCGAGCCCGCGGGCCTGCATGTCGAGGGGCGTGTAGGCCACGCCGTTGGCGCCGATGTTGATTCGCCGTGCAGCCAGCGCCTGCTTCAGTTCGACACAATCCCAGCCCTCAAGGGTGAAGGCGATCAGCCCGGACTGTTGGTCCGCCGGACCGAGATTGCGCAGGGTCAGGCCGGGAATGCTCGGCAGGCGTTGACGCAGGTGATCGCTCAAGCGCCGGATGCGCTGGCGAATCGAGCGTGCGCCGATCCGATTGTGTTCTTCCAGCGCATTGGCCAGCCCGGCCAGGAGGGCCAGCGACACTTCACTGGTTTCAAAACGGCGCGCATCATCGCGCAGGGTGAAGCGCCGGCCATCCCAAGGCGCCGAAAACACATCGCGTTGCTGTGGCAACAGCCGTTGCAGAAACGCCCCCCGGATGTACATCAATGCCGTACCCCGCGGCCCGCGCAGAAACTTGCGCCCGGCCCCCTTGAGCACATCGCACTGCAAGGCCTGGACGTCGCAGGGCAACTGCCCCAGCGCCTGACCGGCGTCGATGAAGTATGGGACTCCATGTTGTCGAGCGACCTGACCGATTCGCGCGGCCGGGTTGATGAGGCCGCCATTGGCCGGCAGCCAGGTCAGGGCGATCAGGCGCACGTGACGATCGATCATCTGCGCGAGCGCTTGCGGATCGACAGCGCCATCGGTATCGCAGGGGATCACCTGCAGTCGCGCACCGGCCTTTACCGCTTCAGCCATGCAGGCCAGATTACCGGCCCATTCGTGACGTCCGACGAGGATCCGCTCGCCGGGTTGCCACGGCCCCAGCGCATTGAACGCCTGACTCCATGCCGCAGAGCCGCTGCTGGCGAAAGCGACGTCGTCCGGGGGAGCATTGAGCAGTGTCGCGGCGGCGCTGCGAGCTCTGTGCTGCAGTTGAGTATCAGCAGCCTCCATCGGGCCGCCGAGCGCTTCGCGTTGCAACTGCTCGATGATTGCATCGAGGGTTGCCTGGCTCGGAAGGGAGGCACCCGCATGGTTGAAGTGAATGATCCGGGCGCAGCCGGGCGTGGCCGCTCGCAGATATTCGACGGCCTCGGCATTCACGGGAGCAGCTCGAAAATCGCGTCGACTTCAACCGCCACACCGCTCGGCAGGCTGCACACACCCACGGCGGTACGGACATGCCTGCCCTTTTCACCGAGCGCGTTGACCAGCAGATTCGAAGCACCGTTGGCCACAGCGCCCTGGCGTTGAAAGTCGGGCGTGGTGGCGATAAAAACGCCGAGTCGCAGGATACGTCCCAGCCTGGACAGATCATCGCCCAAGGCATCGCCCAGTTGTGCGAGCAGGCCCAAGGCTGCCAGTTCGGCAGCCTTGACCCCTTCCTCTTCGCTGATGGCTTCACCCAGACGCCCAATGAAGGCCGGTTTGCCGTCAATCAACGGAATTTGTCCGGAGATGTACAGGCGGTTTTGCGTACCGACCTGATTGACGTAATTGGCGATGGGCTGGCTGGGAGGCGGAAGTTGCAGCCCGAGTTGTTCAACGCGCTTGCTGAGCAGATCTGTCATGTTGAGTCCTCCTGAGTGAGGGCGTCAGCATGTTGAAGCGACGGATCACCGACAAACGGATAGATCTAATCCGATGTATCGAAATCGCTCATGCGTGGGTTTTTTCATCCAGCCATTGGCTGAAACTCTGCACGTCTGCCTCGGGCGGGCGCTGGGGAGTGACCAGCCAATAACCGATTTCGCCGTGCAACGGCGGCGTGTCAAAGGCAGGGACCAGCGAGCCCTCCTTGAGCCGGCGTTCGATCAGGCATTGACGGCCCATGGCGATGCCCTGACCGGCGACCGCCGCCTCGACGACGATGTTGTAGTCATGGAGCATGACACTGGGGACGTGGCTCAGGTCGATGCCGCTGTGCTGATACCAGTCTGTCCATTCGAAAGGCTGGTGCGATTTGGCCATCAGCAACGGGCCGTTTTTCACGCCATTGGCTTTGAAGTCCGGGCTGCATACCGGGGTCAGGGTTTCGCTCATGAAGCGTCGGGCCTGGACTTTCGGCCAGCCACCCTTGCCATAGCGGATCGCCAGATCCACCTCGCCACCATCGACATCGGCCAATTGCACGGAGGGCAGCAGTTCGACGTGGATGTGTGGGCTTTTCGTGCTGAAATCCGCCAGTCGCGGTGCCAGCCATAAAGTGGCGAACGAGGCGAGCAGGCCAATGCGCAAGGTGCTTGGCTGCTCACCGCGCAGTGGTCGGGTGGCGGCAGCGATGGCGGCGAGGGCAGGTTCAATTTGCTGGTAGTACGCTTGCCCGGCCGGCGTCAGATCGATGGCCCGGGTGCGTCGGACAAACAGACGCAGGCGGAGAAATTCTTCGAGTTTTTGCACCTGATGACTGACCGCACTCTGGGTCACTGACAACTCGTCGGCAGCCTTGATGAAACTCAAATGGCGGGCCACGGCTTCAAAGGCGCGCAGGGCCATCAGCGGTGGCAGGTCCTGATGCAGGGGCACGGCAAACATCCTTGGGTTCGCGGCAAAGTGCAGATTGTGCGGTGAAAACCGTCATGCGGTATATCAATTGTTCCAGGTCGCCAGCGTCGATGGCTGGTCAGGCTCGGCGCCAGGCGGCATTATTGGCGCAGTCCTGCCTTTGATGCGGCAGTTGTGATTCTTCTAAGTGATGCACCCGCCATGAGCCAAGACGACAAACTGATCGACCTCAGCACCGAGCGCGCCAAGCGTGTGCATGACCTCAACGAGAAACGCCTGAACGAAGTGCGCAAGGCCTTCGAGCAAGCGATGCCGCTGGGAAAAGCCAAGAAAAAGTCGAAAAACAAGCCGAAAAAGCGTTGATCTCCCCCTGCGTCCTTTGATGCAGGTCAGTTATTTTCCCGCCTTTGCCTTCTGTGTTGACCGGACTTGATCCTGGTCAATTTCTGCGCCTGCGTGATTGGTTAACTTAGCTCCATCGCAGCAAAGCAGGGGCCAGGAGGCCACAGTCATGTTTTTCGATAACGTGGTGTTTGCCGGGGTTCTGACCGTAGGTCTCATGGTTCTGTTTTTTGCAGGGTTTGGATTTTTTATCTGGAAAGATGCGAATAAGCGCAAGAAGTAGTCTTTCTGGGTTTGATGAGCACGCAAGGCATTTTGGGCGACTTCGGTTGCCCTTTTTTTTGTGTTTTTGGCGGCCTTTGGGCCGACCATGTTCTTGGGGTTTTGGGGGTATATCCGTTTCTGTGGGGGTTGCTGATTAGGGTTCCGCCCTTACGGCGGGTCACTTTTTCCAGACGCCGAAAAAGTAACCAAAAAGGCTTTACCCTGACGTTCGGCCCTCGCCTGGGCTCGGGTTCCTTCGCTCCGGGATTCATCCGGGGGGCAGCGCCTACGGTTTGCTTCGCTGCACCTCCTCTCGCTGTGTTTGGCTGCGCCAAACGGTCGCTGCGCTCCCACCCCCGGATAAATCCCTCCACTCAGCCTGCCGACGGGCCCTCAGATCAAAAGCGGTACTCGAGCTAACGCTCATTGTGTTGAGTGGGGCGGCTGCGCCGCAGGGGGGGGCACGCTCTCTAAATTGTAGGAGCCAGCCTGCTGGCGATGGCGGCCGACCAGCCTACCAATCTCCAACTGCCTACCCCAATCCACTGTGGGAGCGGGCTTGCTCGCGAAGGCGGCCTGCCAGCCGAACAATCTCTTACTGATGTACCCGGCCCCACTGTGGGAGCGGGCTTGCTCGCGAAGGCGGCCTGCCAGCCGAACAATCTCTTACTGATGTACCCGGCCCCACTGTGGGAGCGGGCTTGCTCGCGAAGGCGGCCTGTCAGCCGACCAATCTCTTACTGATGTACCCGGCCCCACTGTGGGAGCGGGCTTGCTCGCGAAGGCGGCCTGTCAGCCGACCAATCTCTTACTGATATACCCGGCCCCACTGTGGGAGCGGGCTTGCTCGCGAAGGCGGCCTGACAGCCGACCAATCTCTTACTGATATACCCGGCCCTACTGTGGGAGCGGGCTTGCTCGCGAAGGCGGCCTGACAGCCGACCAATCTCTTACTGATATGCCCGGCCCCACTGTGGGAGCGGGCTTGCTCGCGAAGGCGGCCTGCCAGCCGAACAATCTCTTACTGAATACACCCAATCCCATGTAGGAGCTGCCGAAGGCTGCGATCTTTTGATCTGGCTCTGGCTCTGGCTCTGGCTCTTGATGTGGCTTTTGATCTTCAAGCCCCTTCGACAGGCCGAGCGAAGGTGTCCATCAGGGGGTAGGCGCGCAGCGCCATGCGGCGGAGCCGCATACATCGAGAGGAGGTGCAGCGAAGCAAACCGTAGGCGATGCCCCCTGATGGACACCGTAGCGAGGGAACACTGAGCCTCAGCGAAGTGCCGTACGCCGGGGGAAGCCTTTTTGGTTATTTTTTCGCTGGGCCGGCACTCCGGCGTTTGGAAAAAGTGACCCGCCGTAAGGGCGGAACCGTAATCAGCAACCCCCGCAGCAACGGATATGCCCCCAATCCAACTCCAACCCCAACCAAAACAAAAAAAGGCGCGATCCTCACGAATCACGCCTTTCTCATGTGCAGCGGTCTATCAGCTACCCAACGCTTTGGACGCCAACCAGAACAACCCAGCCGACAACGCCACAGTCGCCGGCAAGGTCAGCACCCACGCCAGCAGGATAGTGCGAACAGTCCCGCCCTGCAGGCCGCTCTTGTTGGCGACCATGGTGCCGGCCACGCCCGAGGACAGCACGTGGGTGGTGGACACCGGCAGGCTGAAAATGTTGGCCATGCCGATCAGACTGGCAGTAGTGATCTGCGCCGACATGCCCTGAGAGTAGGTCATGCCTTGCTTGCCGATCTTCTCGCCGATGGTCAGTACCACGCGTTTCCAGCCGACCATGGTACCCAGGCCCAGGGCCAGTGCGACCGCCAGAATCACCCAGAACGGCGCGTATTCAGTGGTGGTGGTCAGGTCTTTGCGCAGTTTGTCCAGGTCAGCTTTTTCACGCGCTTCGAGGCCTGGCAGCTTGCCGACTTTCTTCGCGGTGTCGTCCAGGCAGAGCAAGTAGCGACGGACTTCGATGCGGCTTTCCGAGGACAGCGAATGGTAGTCCGCTACACCTTTAAGGGTGCCAAGCAGGGCGTTGATGGTCGGTTCGGTCTGCTGCGGGTTGCAGCGGAATTTTTCCGGCAGATCGCCTTCAACACTTTTGCCCAGGGCCAGGAATTCGCCCAGGGAATCGGCGTTGCGCTTGTAGAACTGGCTCAGGTGCAGGGTCGCGTCGCGGGTGCGCTCGATCTGGTAGGTGGTGCTGCTCAGGTCAAGCACGAACTGCGCAGGCACGATACCGATCAGTACCAGCATGATCAGGCCGATGCCTTTCTGACCATCGTTGGAACCGTGCACGAAGCTTACGGCCATGGCCGAGATCACCAGGACCAGGCGATTCCAGAACGGCGGGTGCTTCTTGTCGTCGATCTTGCGGCGCTGTTCCGGGGTCTTGTGCATCTTCGACAGCGGGCGCCACCACTTCAGGCCGATCAGGATCAGCGCGGCGATCAGGAAACCGGCCATTGGCGAGAACACCAGCGAGGCGCCAATGTCGATCGCTTTCTGCCAGTTCACGCCGTCGGCCAACGGGATGTTGTTGATCAGGGCGTTGGCCAGGCCGACGCCGAGGATCGAGCCGATCAGGGTGTGGGAGCTGGAGGCCGGGATACCGAAGTACCAGGTGCCCAGGTTCCAGGTGATCGCCGCGGCGAGCAACGAGAACACCATCGCCAGGCCATGGCCGGTGTTCACATTGATCAGCAGTTCTACCGGCAGCAGGTGAACAATGGCATACGCCACGCCAACGCCGCCCAGCAACACGCCGAGGAAGTTGAACACACCGGAGAAGAACACCGCCAGGTGAGGCGGCATGGCTTTGGTGTAGATAACAGTGGCTACCGCGTTAGCGGTGTCATGAAATCCATTGATGAACTCGAAGGCGAGGACAAACGTCAGGGCGAGCAAGAGGCTCACAAGCACCCAAGCATCCAGTCCGCTGAATAAATCGATCATGAAGGTTTTCTGACCCGGTCATAAGGGGGCGCGATTATGCCAGAAAAGACTGGAAATCGATCCCCTACCTGCTCATCGGTAGCAATCAATGTCGAATTAAATTGTTGCAAGGTGCAAAGCCCGAGCGTGTTGCAGGGTTTTTCAAGTGTTTGATTCGCTTGGAAAAACTTTCAGGCAACAGGCATTTTGTCGAGTGCGCAGGGGCCTCAAACGTTTGTGTGAAATATCTCTGAAACGAGTCAGACACGCTCCTTTCCCGTGCAGGACGGGGGAGGTGGCCGCTGCCCGCGGGTAGCGGGCGCGCAAGGCATCATCGGGTCACCGTGCTTGTAGCCGGTGGCGACGCAGGCCCTCGAAAAACTCAGGATCGCCCGTTCATGGCTCTTCGGTTTTGAGTTCTTCTTCCATCTTTTTCAGTTCTTGCTGGAAAACCTGATCCTGAACTGTGGGGCGTTTACGCCATGCCTTGCGTTCCGGTTCGGGTTGAGCGGCGTAGGTGGTGACTTCCCCGCCGTAAACTTCCTTGTAACGTTGTTCCTGGCGCTCAAGTTCCGCGCGCAGTTCGTCTTTCGTCACAGTGCTACCTGTTTGAGTTGAGATAAATGTCTGGTGAAACGCACGGCAACGAGTCGATTGAACACGTCCACCGAGGGGCAATGCCAGTTCAGGCATTGGAGTTGTCGGCAGGGCGATCAAGACTTCCATGTTGCAGGCGGCTACGGCACCAGATTAAAACTGACGCAGCATCAGTTTCCTGTTTCAGCAAGCGCGCTGGCGGTGCATGAATAATGAGCGTCAGGCGCTGGCCGGGGCTGACGGCAATAGGCAGCGCATCAGCGGGCGGCACCCTCGGCCAGTGAAAACGCGGCGCCACTGAGGTGCATTATAGCGGTCGAATCGGGATTGACTATCTTTGCCAAGTTAAAAACGGTTCGGGATGTGTGATCGTTTTGTTGCTGACAAGTTTTATCGCTAGTTGAAATTTGTCGAAACCTTTAAGGACGCGCGTTCAGTTTCTGGCGCCATTAAGTCGAGCAACTAATGGGTCATGCAAAGTTGGCTGAACAGGTTGGCCCAACGATTGAAGAAGCCGCGAAGGACGGCGGCTGATGGATTGCGATAATCGGTCGTCAGTTCGATAATCGCCCAATCTTGGCGTCTCGGCCCTTGTGCATCTGTCGGCGAGCCGCTTGTATAGCCATTGATCCGTGATGCAAAAGGACAAGAAATGAACGATCAAATGCGCAACTCCTTCACCTCCGTGGCGCCGCCGATCGTCGCTTCGCCGGCCAAGCGCATCCAGGCGTTGACCGGCGACCCGGATTTCATGACTTCGCTGGCCCGTGGCCTGGCGGTGGTGCAGGCGTTTCAGGAGCGTAAGCGACACCTGACCATCGCCCAGATCAGCCACCGCACGGAAATTCCCCGCGCCGCCGTGCGTCGTTGCCTGCACACCTTGATCAAACTGGGTTACGCCACCACCGATGGCCGCACATATTCGTTGCTGCCCAAAGTCCTGACCCTTGGCCACGCCTATCTGTCATCGACGCCGCTGGCGGTGTCGGCCCAGCCGTACCTCGACCGCATGAGCGAGCAACTGCACGAAGCCTGCAATATGGCCACACTTGAAGGCGACGACATTCTGTACATCGCCCGTTCGGCGACCACGCAGCGGTTGATTTCGGTGGACCTGTCGGTGGGCGGTCGGCTGCCGGCCTATTGCACGTCGATGGGCCGAATCCTGCTGGCGGCGCTGGACGACACCTCGCTGGGCGAATACCTCGACCATGCCGAACTGGTGGCCAAAACCAGTCGCACCCTGCATACCCCGGAAAGTCTGCTCGAATGCCTGCAGGAAGTTCGGCAGCAGGGCTGGTGCATCGTCGATCAGGAACTCGAGCAAGGCCTGCGTTCGATTGCCGTGCCGGTGTACGACGCGTCGGGCCAGGTGGTCGCGGCGCTCAACGTCAGCACCCACGCCGGTCGCGTCAGCCGTACCGAGCTGGAGCAACGCTTTCTGCCGGGCCTGCTCAGTGCCAGCCGCGACCTCAGCGCCCAGTTGTTCGCCTGATGAAGCTGTTCGATAAACGCACAGTGTTGCGTTTATCGAATTGACGCTAAAAGCCTCGGATCATTAATGTCGCGGCAGCGTCATCCGGCGCAGATGTGAATGAGCCTGCCGGATTGTCGACTCCCATAATAATGACAAGAGGCAACTCACCATGCGCATGCTCCCCGACTGTCTCAGCCCCATTCCCTGTTGCCGGATTCACCGCAACGCCTGATTCCAGCCTTCTATTCTTGTGACCGTGCCGCTTTTTGGCCGGCCGCCGTTCGACTGCGTTTTTTGCGTGGAATAAAAATAATGAACCAGCCTCAGTCCGCTGTAGGTAACTGCCTCGACGTGCAGACCTTCATCAATGCCCAACCGATCTCGCGCTATCAGTGGCGCGTGGTGATCCTGTGTTTCCTGATTGTGTTTCTCGACGGCCTCGACACCGCGGCGATGGGTTTTATTGCGCCGGCCTTGTCCCAGGACTGGGGCATCGACCGCGCCAGCCTCGGCCCGGTGATCAGTGCTGCGCTGATCGGCATGGTGTTCGGCGCACTGGGTTCCGGCCCACTGGCTGACCGCTTCGGGCGCAAAGTGGTACTGGTCGGCGCGGTGCTGCTGTTTGGCGCTTTCAGTCTGGCTTCGGCCTACAGCACCAACGTCGAGCAATTGCTGGTGCTGCGTTTCCTCACCGGTCTCGGGCTGGGCGCGGGCATGCCCAACGCCACCACGCTGCTCTCGGAATACACCCCGGAGCGGAAGAAATCCTTGCTGGTGACCAGCATGTTCTGCGGTTTCAACCTCGGCATGGCCGGCGGCGGCTTCATTTCGGCGAAGCTGATCCCGGCGTTTGGCTGGCACAGCCTGTTGCTGATCGGCGGGATCCTGCCGCTGATCCTCGCGGTGGTGCTGCTGTTCTGGCTGCCGGAATCCGCGCGCTATCTGGTGGTGCGTAATCGCGGCACCGACAAAGTGCGCAAGACCTTGTCGCCGATCGATCCGGTCACCGTCGCGCAGGCCTCGAGCTTCAGCGTGCCGGAACAGAAAACCGTCAAGGCGCGCAACGTGTTCGCGGTGATTTTCTCCGGCACCTACAGCGCCGGCACCTTGCTGCTGTGGCTGACCTACTTCATGGGCCTGGTCATCGTCTACCTGTTGACCAGTTGGCTGCCGACCCTGATGCGTGACAGCGGCGCGAGCATGGAGCAGGCGGCGTTCATCGGCGCGTTGTTCCAGTTCGGCGGGGTGTTGAGCGCGGTCGCTGTGGGCTGGGCGATGGACCGCTTCAATCCGCACAAGGTCATTGGCACGTTCTATCTGCTGGCCGGGGTGTTTGCCTACGCGGTGGGGCAGAGCCTGGGCAACATCACCTTGCTCGCGACGTTGGTGCTGGTGGCTGGGATGTGCGTCAACGGCGCGCAATCGGCGATGCCGTCGCTGGCGGCGCGGTTTTATCCGACCCAGGGCCGCGCAACCGGGGTGTCGTGGATGCTCGGGATTGGCCGGTTTGGCGCGATTCTCGGGGCGTGGATGGGCGCGACGTTGCTGGGGTTGGGCTGGAACTTTGAGCAGGTGTTGACGGCACTGGTGATTCCGGCGGCGTTGGCGACGACGGCGGTGGTGATTAAAGGCATGGTGAGTCATGCGGATGCGACTTGAGTCGAGTCATTTTGATCCGCGCTGCATGTTCCGACGCCTTCGCGAGCAAGCCCGCTCCCACAGGGAAAACACATTTCAAATGTGGGAGCGGGCTTGCTCGCGAAGCTTTTGCTTGTGATTGATAGGGTGGTAACAATCCGTTCGATAAACGAACACTCAGTCGATTATCGGATTGTTTGGCAATTTTCAGCGGCTTAATCTGCAGTGACTCCGGCGCTGAACCTCGCGCCTTTTTCTCACTGGCGATTCACTACAAAAACGGGAGCCTGCTCCATGGCTGAGATCCTTTCGCTGCACGACGCGGTGAAGCAATTCGTCAACGACGGCGACACCGTCGCGCTCGAAGGCTTCACTCACCTGATTCCGACAGCCGCAGGTCATGAAATCATTCGTCAGGGCAAGAAAGATCTGACCCTGGTGCGGATGACGCCTGACCTGATCTACGACCAACTGATCGGTGCCGGTTGTGCACGCAAGCTGATCTTTTCCTGGGGTGGCAACCCGGGTGTGGGTTCGCTGCACCGCCTGCGCGATGCGGTCGAGAAGCAGTGGCCGCATGCGCTGGAAATCGAAGAGCACAGCCACGCCGACCTGGCCAACGCTTACGTCGCCGGCGCTTCCGGCCTACCGTTCGCCGTGCTGCGGGCCTACGCCGGATCCGACCTGCCGAAGGTCAACCCGCTGATCAAATCCGTGACCTGCCCGTTCACCGGTGAAGTGCTGGCGGCGGTGCCGTCGGTACGTCCGGACGTGACCGTGATCCACGCGCAGAAGGCCGACCGCCAAGGCAACGTGCTGCTGTGGGGCATTCTTGGTGTGCAGAAAGAAGCCGCACTGGCGGCCAAGCGTTGCATCGTCACCGTCGAGGAGATCGTCGATAACCTCAACGCCCCGATGAACGCCTGCGTGCTGCCGACCTGGGCCTTGAGCGCGGTCTGCCACGTGCCGGGCGGTGCGCATCCGTCCTACGCCCACGGTTACACCGAGCGTGACAATCGTTTCTATCAGGCGTGGGATCCGATCGCCCGTGACCGTGAGACGTTTACCGCTTGGATCAACGAATACATCCATGGCTGCGCTGACTTCAGCGAGTTCCAGGCCAAGTTGGCCGCTGCTTCGGAGGCCAAGTAATGACTTACACCACCAACGAAATGATGACCGTCGCTGCGGCCCGTCGCCTGAAAAACGGCTCGGTGTGCTTCGTCGGCATCGGCCTGCCGTCGAAAGCCGCCAACCTCGCGCGCCTGACTTCGTCGCCGGACGTGGTGCTGATCTACGAATCCGGCCCGATTGGCGCCAAGCCAAGCGTGTTGCCGCTGTCGATCGGTGACGGCGAGTTGGCGGAGACCGCCGACACTGTCGTGCCGACCGGTGAGATTTTTCGCTACTGGCTGCAGGGCGGGCGCATCGACGTGGGTTTTCTCGGCGCGGCGCAGGTCGACCGTTTCGGCAACATCAACACCACCGTGGTCGGCGACTATCACGCACCGAAAGTGCGCCTGCCGGGTGCCGGTGGCGCGCCGGAAATCGCCGGTTCGGCGAAAAGCGTGTTGATCATCCTCAAACAGTCGGCGCGGTCGTTCGTCGACAAGCTCGACTTCATTACCTCGGTCGGTCACGGCGAGGGCGGCGATTCGCGCAAGCGTCTGGGCCTGCCGGGGGCCGGTCCGGTCGGGATCATCACCGACCTGTGCATCATGGAGCCGGAAGCGGGCACCCACGAATTTGTGGTCACCGCACTGCATCCGGGCGTGACCCGCGAGCAGGTGATCGCAGCCACCGGTTGGGCGATCCGCTTTGCCGACAACGTTGAAACCACGGCGGCACCGACCGAGGTCGAACTCACTGCACTGCGCGATCTCGAAGCGCGCACCGCCGCCGCCCACGGCCAGGCACCGGGAGAAGCATGATGCGTGACGTATATATCTGCGATGCGATTCGCACCCCCATCGGCCGGTTCGGCGGTGGTCTGGCCGCCGTGCGCGCCGACGATCTGGCCGCCGTGCCGATCAAGGCGCTGATGGAGCGCAATCCCTCGGTGGACTGGAATGCCATCGACGAAGTGTTCCTCGGCTGCGCCAACCAGGCAGGCGAAGACAACCGCAACGTGGCGCGCATGGCGCTGCTGCTGGCGGGCTTGCCGGACAGCGTGCCGGGCGTGACCCTCAACCGTCTCTGTGCTTCGGGCATGGATGCGATCGGCACCGCGTTCCGCGCCATTGCCAGTGGCGAGATGGAGCTGGCGATTGCCGGCGGCGTCGAGTCGATGTCCCGCGCGCCGTTCGTGATGGGCAAGGCTGACGCGGCGTTCTCGCGCAACATGAAACTGGAAGACACCACCATCGGCTGGCGTTTCATCAACCCGTTGATGAAAGCGCAGTACGGCGTCGATGCGATGCCGCAGACCGCCGACAACGTCGCCGACGACTATAAAGTATCGCGCGCCGACCAGGACGCGTTCGCCCTGCGCAGTCAGCAACGCACCGCCGCCGCGCAGGCGGCGGGCTACTTCGCCGAGGAAATCGTCGAAGTGCGGATCGCCCACAAGAAGGGCGAAACCGTGGTCAGCCAGGACGAACATCCACGCGCCGACACGACGCTTGAAGCCCTGAGCAAACTCAAACCGGTCAACGGCCCGGACAAAACCGTGACCGCTGGCAACGCGTCCGGGGTCAACGACGGCGCGGCCGCGCTGATTCTCGCTTCGGCTGAAGCGGTGAAGAAACACGGCCTGACCGCCCGCGCCAAAGTGCTGGGCATGGCCAGTGCCGGCGTCGCGCCACGGGTGATGGGCATCGGCCCGGTGCCAGCGGTGCGCAAACTGATCGAGCGTCTCGGGGTGGCGGTCAGCGATTTCGACGTGATCGAACTCAACGAAGCCTTCGCCAGCCAAGGCCTGGCGGTGCTGCGTGAACTGGGTCTGGCCGACGACGCGCCGCAGGTCAACCCGAACGGTGGCGCGATTGCCTTGGGTCACCCGTTGGGCATGAGCGGCGCGCGACTGGTGCTGACCGCGTTGCATCAGTTGGAAAAGACCGGCGGCAAGAAAGGTCTGGCAACCATGTGCGTCGGCGTCGGGCAGGGTCTGGCGCTGGCCATCGAACGCGTCTGACGCACAGCTGCACGAATAAGAACTGAGGAAAGCGAAATGACTGACAAGCCTGGCTACCGTCGTCCGCAGGAAGGCACCCAGCCTGAGTACCTGCACCCGACGTATCAATCCACCAACCTGCGCTCGCCGTCCAAGCCGTTGGTGTTTCTGCCGCATTCGTTGTCGGAGATCACCGGCCCGACCATCGGTGCCGAACGCGTCGCCGAGAAAGACAACGACCTGACTGCTCAGCACGACGGCGAGCCGTTGGGCGAGCGCATCATCATTCACGGCCGTGTGCTCGACGAAAACGGTCTGCCGGTGCCGGGGATTCTGGTGGAGATCTGGCAGGCCAACGCCGCCGGCCGCTACAACCACAAACGCGATCTGCACGACGCGCCGCTGGACCCGAACTTCACCGGCACCGGCCGCACCGTGACCGACGCCGACGGCTGGTATCAGTTCCAGACCATCAAGCCCGGCGCCTATCCGTGGGGCAACCACCACAACGCGTGGCGCCCGGCGCACATCCATTTCTCGCTGTTCGGGCCGAGCATCCTCACCCGTCTGGTGACGCAGATGTATTTCCCCGGCGACCCGCTGCTGGCCTACGACCCGATCTACAACTGCGTGCCGGACACCTCCGCCAAGGAGCGTCTGATCGCCGCTTTCGATCTGGAAAAAACCATTCCGTCTTACGCCCTCGGCTATCGCTGGGACATCGTCTTGCGTGGCCGCGACGCCACGCCGATGGAGAAATAAGATGACGCTGACTGCCACCACGTCCCATACCGTCGGGCCGTACTACCACATCGGCCTGACCTGGCTGAACCGCGAAAACCTCGCGGTCGAACAAACCCTCGGCGAGCGCGTGGCGATCACCGGCCAAGTCGTTGACGGCAACGGCGATGTGGTCAACGACGCGATGCTCGAAGTCTGGCAGGCCAACGCCGCCGGCAAATACGCGCACCCGGAAGACGAGCAGGACAAACCGCTGGACCCGCACTTCGAAGGTTTCGGCCGGGTGCCGGTAGACGCCGAAGGGCGCTTCCGTTTCACCACGATCAAACCGGGCACGGTCGAAGGCCTGAAGGGCTCGACCCAGGCCCCGCACCTGGTGGTGCTGGTGTTTGCCCGCGGTCTGGTCAAACACTTGCTGACACGCATCTACTTTGAAGGCGATCCGGCGAACGTCAATGATCCGCTGCTGGAATGTGTGCCGGCTGAGCGCCGCGGGACGTTGCTGGCGAAGCCGGATGCGGCGGGTGTTTATCAGTGGAATGTGATTTTGCAGGGCACTGAGGCGGAGACGGTGTTTTTCGATTATTGAAGGGGCAACACACATCCCATGTGGGAGCGGGCTTGCT